>CAYMLA010000384.1:0-3000 GCA_964390785.1 uncultured Bdellovibrionales bacterium
AAAAAGTCTAGTAGACACATCAAAAACGTTCTTTATAAATCAACTATTACAATTACTTGATTCATATTGTGAATTTATGGAGCGACGGTATGACTATCTTAAAAAGAAGAATTGTCGTAAATGGTCTGAATTAAGAAAAATTGAACCAAATCACCCCTATCATATTTTGTTGATTGATGAGGTCGCCGATTTGTTTACCAACAATGAAGAATCCATTGTGATGGTAAAACGATTAGCACAAAAAGCGAGAGCTGCTGGAATAGGAATTATCCTTTGTTCACAACATCCAATTGCTAAAATTATTGATAGTGTTATCACAGCGAATCTGAACAATAGAATTGCATTTAAGCTACATACACATCAACAAAGTAAAGTGATATTGGATTCAACAGGAGCAGAAAACCTTATTGGTAAAGGTGATTGTTTAACAAAGCTAGGCGGAAATTCAATTGAAAGAGTGCTTGTTCCTGAATTTGATGATGACTTTGAAAATTTGATTAAAAATACTTTTTCGTCATCTCAAATTTTAAACAAAAAAGCATCATAGTGTTTTATTTAGTATCTTTTGCAAAATTTCTTTAACAACTGATTATTGATTATTAAATACATTAAACAGATTAAACAAACTGAGAAACTATAATTAGTTTTTAAGATCAAATTCTATAAATTATAATTTATAGAATTCTCTAACAGATTCATCAACAATAAGGTTTTCTTCTATAAAGCCAGCTAAAGACAAATCATTAGAACATTTTACTCGAGATAGTGCCACATACGGTAATCCATGCAATTTGTGATTAGGCATATTGACATGTACACTATCAAGCGTTAGGCCTTGTGATTTGTGAATAGTCAATGCGTAAGCTAAATTAACTGGAAAGTTATAAGCAGAGTATATTACTTGCCCTTCACCCTTAGTTATTTCAAAATTTTCTTTGTGTAAAATAACGTTTTTGCCCTTAATGTCCACTATTAATTCTTCTGGATAATCTTTGTCGTTAAAATTAATATTCTTTAGAGTGCAGATTGTGCCGTTTGCATAAGTCCAATTTAGTGTGTCATTTTTTCTAATTATGAGACTAACGCCAATTTTTAAAAGAATTTTTTCGTCGATAGGAAACTTGTCCTTATGAACAGCTATTTCATTATAATTTGATAAATATCGACCAAGTACTTTGTAAAAAGTCTTTGATGTGTAAAGTTCACTGTCAATGCCATTTAACTTATTTACATTAAAATTAAAAACATCTCTGTTTGTATGAAATAGAAATGTTTTTTCTTCTTCAGGATTTATTTTTCTATTTATTATATTTAAAACAAATCTTCTCGCGTTTTCATCAAGTTGTCCACTCCTAACTTTGTTAAGAAAATAAAAAAAGTCACTATCTTGACCTTGTCGATGATTCGTTTTTAAATAAAATGGTGTAATATTTGATTGCTTCCATCCATTTGATTTAAAAGCCCAATCAAAGGGTTCTCCCACTGGAGGCAATTGACAAAAATCTCCACTAAATATCATTCTTATGCCACCCCAAGGTCGATTAATTCTTCTCACTTTTCGACATAATTCTTCAATTTTTGTTAGAATCCAACCGTGTGTCATTGATATTTCATCCCAAATAATAACGTCAGTACTTCGTATGCGAATTACAGCCCATTTTGATCTATTGAAGTTTATTTTTTCATTGCTATTTATTTGGGAAATCTGTTCTTTTGTAAGAATGTCAACTTGATTATGATAGTAGGTGTTTGCATCGAATTCTTGTTCATTACTCGGCGCTAATATGCCGAAAAAGTAATGAAACGTAGTTCCCTCTATTATCAAGGCAGAAATTCCTGTACTACTAACGACTTTTAAATTCTTATTTTTAGCATTTTTTCGATACCAATTTAAGACAAAACTTTTTCCAGTTCCCGCTGCTCCAGAAATGAAAACATTCCCATTGTTGCTATTTAAAAAATTTAAAACGTTTTCTTGATCTTCTGAGAATTGTTTTACTTGAATTTGTTTTTCATGTTCCTTGATGGGATTTTCTAGCTGATTAGCTTGATTAGGGTTGTATCGATATTCTCTGTCATAGATAGATAAATCTGTTAAATCATAAGAAAGTACTTTTAATATTTTTTCATTTTGTAAGAAACCTGTAACTTCAAAATAAAGGTTTTCGTTGCATTTGTATTTTTCTCCAACATGAGGATTTTTTATGTCTTGAGAATAAATGGGAAGTTTTTCAATTTGTTCAAATGTTAACCATGGATTGCTTTGTAAAACGTCACCAACTTCGTTTTTGTAAAGAAAATTTTTATTTTTTTTGTCAGTTTCAATTAATTCATAAGAGACTTCTATATCATCTTCAAAAATAAAACTGGATTTATTGTCAAGCAAATCATCATAAGTTTCTTTTGTATTTAATTGTTTTTCAGTAGTTGTATTGACATAATCTTCAATTTCGAAAAAAACACATTTATCGCTTGAAACTGATTTTACATAAAGTTTTTTAACAAAAGTCTCATTGTAGTCAGGCATGATAATTTGAATTTCAACAGGTTTTAATTCGATCATTGCCTCAAAACAAGTTTTTAAATTTTTTGGATATGTTTCTATTGATAACAATTGGTTGTTTACTTTATCCCAAGTGTTATTCCATTTATTGGCTTCTCGAAAAGAAAAATGCTTTATACGAATCAAATTACACTCCAATAATTTTTAGATATGAATTTTTCTTAAATCATTAAAAATAATATTTTTTATGTTAAATTATCATGGTTATAGCTCAAGTTAATTTTTTTAAAATATGTTAACGCAATAGGGTTATTTAATTCAAATTATGCGAATGATAATTTCTAATAATTAACATCATTTAACTTTTCAAAAACAAGAGAAGCATTAGCCTTTCATAATGAAATTTGTAAATGTGATTCAAAACAAGACAATACAAATATTAATTGAACTTCGACTTTTGTCTAAAGGTCTTTAGTCGAAATGCCGTTAACTATCAG
>CAYMLA010000385.1:0-2995 GCA_964390785.1 uncultured Bdellovibrionales bacterium
GAGTTCAAATCGAACGAGGCGTACATTAAGTACGTCGCAGTGAGATTTGAGCGAAACCAACGAATCACTCTTCCGCCTTGGGCGGAAAAAGTTGGCTGTTTTGCAGCAGCTTTTAAGCCGCTAAAACTTCAATCGTCAATTTGGGATAAAGAATCTGCGTGTACCCAAGAAGCCGTTCAATAGAATATCTTTCAATCTTATAGTGCAAGACACGGCTTATCTCGGGTTCATCAAGCTCTAATTTTTTTCCGAGTTCTTTCTGAGAAAGATTGTGTTTCAATTTATACTCGACAATTTTTTTGCAAAGGTTATATTTGAGCTTATCACTTTCAGATGCATTTTTAGGTATAACCGCACTCCCCATCACATCATCGGATAACAGCTTATCGAAAATTTCATTAAGATCTTTTTCTTCAGGGTATTTAACCCTAGAACCATCTTTAAGCTTTATTTTTCTCGCCATAATCATCTCCTGAATGCATTGACCACTCCAATATAGATTTCATTTTTTTTCAACAGCCATATAAGTCTTTATGGTATGCCTTCTAGAATGAGTGGATCATTTTTAAAATACAAAAAACCATCTTTTTCAACTTCTGGAACAAACACTTCACCATCTAGTAACTGTACGAGATTCAAAATAACCTTATCTTCAATTGTATCGGCATGTTTAATTTCAAAATGCGGATCAATGATAACTTTTGTAATTTTCTTATAGTTAACCGTAATATTTATTTTGTATGTTCTTCTCTTGGTCATCCTATAGTAAAGCCTATCCTAACTTGTCATATTTGACAAGTTAAAGATAATATACGATTTTAAATCATTTTGCCAACGATGTGATAACCACATTTTGAGCATTGAGAGAGGCCTGCTGAGGTGTCTATCACGAATTCCAATGTAACTCACTACACGAATCCAGCAATTCGCGGTGAAGATAAAAGAGCATCAAATAAGGGTTTCTAAGCAAGAATCATTTAAGTCAATTCGCACTATTGCTCCAATTCAAAAAATGAGCTAGACTTTCATCGTAACAATCATATTAACAGAGTAAGCATTTTTCCAAGGGGTGGATCGGGCAACTTTGTCAATAAGCAAGAATTTCTTGATGAACATTAAAGATGTAAGCAATCAGGGCGGCTCTTGTCCACATGCCGTTTCGTTCCTGTCTCCAGTACCTTGCTCGAGGATCAGAATCGATTTCGACATCAATTTCATCTCTACGAGGGAAAGGATGTAAAATGCAGGCTGTGGGGCGAACAGATTGCATGAGATCAAGTGTAAGCATAAAATTTTCTTTGTTCACTTCAGAGGATTCACCAGAAAAGGAATCATGTTCATCTTGAATTCGAGTCATATAAATGGCATCCGCTTCGGGGAGAACTTTTTCGAGACTTTCAGTTTCTATGACATAAGGAATTTTAATTTCATCTAGAAACTCTAAAACATCATTTTTCATTTGAAACGAGGGTGGGGCGACATAAATGATTTTCATGTTTTCAAAATTTTTCATAAGATAACTCAAAGAACGAACCGTTCGACCACGTTTTAAGTCTCCACACATAAGCACTGTTTTGCCATCTAATCCACCTTGATTTGAAAAAGAACGTTGGAGTGTGTAAATATCAAGAATGGCTTGAGTGGGGTGCTGATCAGAACCTGAACCGCCATTAATGATTGGAACAGGGCGATTGCTATAGGTATTTAAAAGCCAAGCTGCTCTTTCAGCAACATTGGGTAATTTATGTCTCATAATGATTAAGTCCGTATAAGATGAGAATGTTCTCAAGCTATCATCAAAAGTTTCACCTTTAATTTCTGAAGAGACACTGGTGTCACGAATCTCTGAGGTTTTAATTCCGAGGATATGACAGGCATTTTCAAAAGAAAGGAATGTTCGAGAGGAGGGTTGTGCAAAATAAAGCATGGCTCGTTTGTGATGAAGAAGATTCATTAAAAAATGAGATCCAATTTTACTTTTTGAGAGATGCCTTAGTTTTGTTGTGATTTGATAAATTTCATCAATTAAAGAGCGATTGAGTTGCTGAGAAATAATAAGATCAAAAAGACGGTCATTTTGCTTAAAGGTTTCAATTTTTTCAGTCACTGGTTTTTGAGTAAAGAGTTCAAATTGTTTATCTAAAAAATTCATTTATCCTCCATTTATTTATTAACAAGCAAAATGGTTATCATTGATTCTTAATCACACACTTAAAAGACTTAAACAATGAGTCAGAGTGTTAGTATTGTGATTTCAAGTTAAAGTCAAAGAAAAGTGAAAAAATTTTAGACAAAAAGGTTAAATGTAATTTTTAACTGTTTTGTCAAATTTTTAACGATTTGATTCAAGGGATTTTTTAGAAAATTGATGAGGCTTTAGACAGTGATTGAATATCATGTTCAATTTTGATTCAAATTCAAAATTAAAGAAAATTTCTTTACAGCCTTTCGTCGAGGGTTGTTTATACTGAAAATGTAAAAAAGGAGTGGGCTATGAATAAAAATAAAAAAAATCATTTAAATCATTTATTTTTTATTTCTCTTATCTTATTTCAATTTATTTTAGTTGGATGTTTACAAGGTCCAGGTGGTGAAGAGGGTGTTAAGTACGTTTCTGATGAACAGACGGGCATGGGAACTAAGAATGAACAAGAAGGAACTATTATTGATGAAAAAGAATTGGTTCCAAAACTTGATCATAGTCATGCTGTCTTAACTTTAAATCAAGGACAACCTTTTACACAGGATGATGAGGTTGTCTTAGAGCTTAATTTTGAAGAAGCCGTTGAGTTTCAACTTTGTTACAAAGAAGACTGTTCGGATGGAAATTGGCTCCCTATACAGTCTGAGGTGTCTGTCGAAGTTAAAAATGAAAATGCTGTTAATTATGTCTATGTCAAATTTAGAGAATTAGATGGACTAGAGTCGGATGTTTTATCTCATCAAATCATTCACGATTCAGAGCCTCCTATTATAAAGTTTAATCAGATCGTAA
>CAYMLA010000386.1:0-2989 GCA_964390785.1 uncultured Bdellovibrionales bacterium
TACTAATCTTATCAATGCGGGAGGCGGATTTATTTCAGAAGTTCTTGGCACCTCTTATTTTGATACCGCAACAAGCTTTGGTATCATTCGTGGGGGGCATCTTGATGTTACAGTTTTAGGCGCACTACAGGTCTCAGAAACGGGTGACTTAGCCAATTGGATTATTCCCGGAAAACTCATCCCTGGAATGGGAGGAGCGATGGATCTTTGTTGTGGAGCTAAAAAAGTAATTGCCGCCCTCAAGCATGTTGACAAAGACGGTCAATCTAAAATTCTTCCAAAATGCACTCTTCCCCTCACTGGTCAATCTTGTATTCAACTGATTGTCACCGATCAAGCCGTTATAGAAGTCACCTCTGAGGGCTTAGTTTTAAAAGAAATTGCTTTTTGGACAACGTTACAAGACGTAATTAAAAACACTCAAGCCAAACTTATTATTAGTCCGCACATCACATCGTTTAGCCTTTAACAGTCTCTATTTTAATAGAGGTTCTTTTAACAGTGGCAATTCCAAAATTGGCCAACTTCAAATTAAAATGTAGTCAATTTAACTCCACAAAAAATAACCATCCCTGAATACTGTAAGCTTGTGTTTTTTAAATTAATGGCACTATCTGAGCTTGCCGCTGAACTACTTCCAAAAAGATAACCCAATTGACCAATCAAAAGCCAATCCGCAGCAATAGGAATTTCATTCCCGAATTTAAAAAAATAATCCACCATTGCTGCATTGAAGTGCTCTTTGTCACTCTCTACAGTAGAAACAACCGACATACTCGCAAGACCTGCTGAAAGAGCCATAAAAGGAGAGGGCTCCCACTTTTTAGCAACCACTTGATTATCCAAAATAATACGCTGACCATTTAATCCAAGGGGGTACCAACGCACTCCTAAACCCAACCGAGTGTAGGGCATATTACCCAAATTACTATTAACAATTTCATTAAAAGATAAATTGATGGTCAAACTAGGCCCTGCAATATTTAAATTATAATTTAATTCTAAAAAAGTAAAAGAAGACAGAGTTCGATTAAAATCAGTCCCTGCTTTAATTGATAAATCCGTATATCCGATTGTTACATCAAAATCAGAAGTTAAATAAGCTTCCACAGAAAAAACAAAAAACAAAATAGAAAAAAAAATTAATGCTTTCACTTTATTTATTTTCTACTGTTCTTTATTGATGGTCAATGATTTAGACTTACCTTCGTCTTCGTTTTTGGTTTGGATCGGGATTTCGCTTTTCAATTTCAACTTGAGCTGCAGGATAACGAAGCATTTCTGGTCTTTCTGGTAGAGATTCAAGATTCAACCGCTTATAGACACTCGAAAGATAACGATAAGCAACCTTATTATGTGGGTCTAGTTTTAAACTTCTTTCCCAAGCAACTTTTGCTCCTTGAAAATCTCTTTGTAAATACTTAACAGACCCCTTAAGCACCCACGCATGAGAAGCATACTCATCAATTTGTAACGCTTTATCAAGTAAACCCAAAGCTTCTCCATAGCTTTTTCGAACAATGGCTTGTTGAGCTTGAAACATGTATCCCACCATTTTATCGCTTCGATCTCGATCAAATTTAGGACTTCCTCCTTGAAAACGAGGCGAAAACATCGCTTCTTTATAAAAAGACAACGTGTTTTCAAGAAGAGCCACGCGAAGATTAATTTCATCCAATTTTTCTTTTAATTCATCAACTTCAGCTTTTTTCTTATCTTTTTTATCCGGCTGTCCTTGAGGCTTTTGATCGTCTTTTTTCCCATCCGCTGCTGCTTGTTGCTCTTTTAATTGATCTGTTGTTAAAGGGTCAAGCTGTGCGGTCACCGATAAACTTTCCCCTTCATTAACACGAACCATAACTTCTTTTGTGTTATAATTATTTTTTTCAAGAACAAGAAAAAACACATCTCCCAAGCGCGAATCTTCATCAATTTGCACTGGACTTAAGCCAATAAGACGTTTTTCTTGAGTTTTAATATCTCTCACATAAACCTTGGATGCTGATGGATACGTTTTGACAAGATATTTGCCTCCGCAACCAACAATAAAGAAGAGACTTAAAACAAGTAATATTGTTTTTGAAAAACAATGACTCGAAATTAATTTTTTTAAAACATCCTTATTCATAATTTCTATCCATGTCCTTGTCGATTTCAAATATCAACATTGACTCTATCGGATCATTTAGCCTAAATTTAAGTAATGAAGTCCAAATTTCTTCTTTTCTTATCTTTAGTCTTGTTTTTTCCCTGTTTTTGCTGGTCTGAAGTTCAAGTTCCTGTTTTAAGAATGAAGATGGGTAAATATTTAACAACAATCACTGCTGGAGATATCATTGACAATCAACCGCTTGATGCTCTTATCACTCTCCAGCCCACAATGTTACTTGATTTCCCCAATTTACGCTCACGTGTGGGGGCACACTTTATGGCTGATGTTTCTAGCCAATATGGGCTTCTTCCTATTGCAGGAATAGGAATCAGTGGATATTTTTATCCCTTTGGCATTTCTTCAGCTTATGAAATGACCCATGATAATATCATTCAACAAAAATACCGATTTGGTCCTTTTGTCTATTTAGGATTGACTCCAGTTCGCTTTAGCGTCAACGAAAAAGACCCTGAAAACCCTGAAAGAAACAAAAGCTTTAGTGCCTTTTTATATGACGTCATGATTGGTGCCGGAATTGATTATCCCCTTAAGCCAAACACACTCATTTCAGTTGAATTAGATATCAGAACCGCTTCAGCTACGGCCAGTGAAACCTCTGGCGAAACATTAAAATACACTTCAATCGGAATTAATTTTAGTTTTTTAACAATCTATTATTAGAAATGAGATTTGGCTGTTTTTCGAAGTGAGATTTGAGCGAAGCCAACGAAAAAGTTGGCTGTTTTTCGACTTGCCTTGAGTGGCTGTCGAAAAATAGTCAAATTTGAGGCGTGCGAGATCAAATCGAATGAGGCGTACATTAAGTACGTCGAAGTG
>CAYMLA010000387.1:0-2980 GCA_964390785.1 uncultured Bdellovibrionales bacterium
TAAAAAAAGTCTAGTAGACACATCAAAAACGTTCTTTATAAATCAACTATTACACTTAAAGGAAAAAGAAAATCTGCAAGACCAATTTCTACTAAAAATGCTAGGCTTAACTGCAACGGCATTGGCGCTACAATCGGCTTGATCTTCTAATAATTCTATATACAATTTTATTGTAAACAGCGAATACAAGGTCAGTTGTTCCCATTGATGTTGCAAATGCTTCTGCAAATTTTTGAGCAATTCTTGATTTTTCATTAGATACAACAGAGTTTGAATTTGAACTCAAAGGTGACTCAGATGCGAGAGTTAATTCTCTCAACTTTCTGCCTCTTGAAGTTGAGGAATTATGTGCTTCATCATAGAATGAGATTCGAACTGCAGTCCACATTAGAATGTTAAATCCCTCTACTGCAATACCTGCCAAACAAAGCTTTGCTCCAATAGGAGTTGCCGCGAGCCAACAAGATTTAACTAGAGCTGAATTGAGAGGTTCAGTAATCCACGCAATTTGAGGATTAACAAAATCAAATAAACTTTTTTCGTTATAGCATCGACAAAGTGAATTGTTAAAATACGTTTTGTCAACATTGCTGAGTCGCTCCCATTGATTTAAAATCAAATTTTGATCAAAGGCTAAAAGGTCACACTCATTAGAATCACAAAATAGTTGAATTCCTTTAATATAATTTTTCAGTCGATTTTTATAAATATTTTTTACAACATCACGATATACTAAATCCAGTTCCGGATCTTCATTGTGTGCAATTAATCCTGCAAAAAAATTAAATGGTTCATTTGAATTGTATTCAACTTTTTGAATTGATTTCAAGGTAGGCTGAGTGGTTTCATCTGATTGAAAAAGAATTGCGTCCAATCCAGGAATAACATCCTGATAGGATTTAGCATTTGCAACTGAAACAATGGGACTGTTTTCATATTGTTGAATCAGAGCTCCTGTTGTCGCTTTATGTTTTTCAAAAGTTTGATACAAAGCGATTTTGGTCAACCTTTCTGGATTTCCTTCAAATGCCGTGATAGACGGATAAGTCAGTATGAGCTTGCTATAACGCTCGACATTTGAATCCAAAAGAGACTCAAGTTCTTTCATCTCTTCTTCAGTACTTTCAATTAATGAAAGAACTTCATCTCTTTCTGACTGATGTTGAGATTGAAATTGTCGATTGTGGCCATTTATTTCGGCAGTGAGTCGATCTCTTCTAACTTCAAAACGAACTAATTTTTTTTCAGTAGCTATTATTTTTTCTGATAAAAAACGAATGTTTCCTCTCACTCGAAGAGTATCCAAGTGGGCAAGGATGAATTGACGTCTTCCAAAATCTTTATAAGATTCTATTTGATCAGATGAATTTTCCTCAGCTGACAAAGTCCTGATTTCATCCTCCATACCTTTTTCAAATGAAGAATCAAAATCAGAATTTAAGACATCAAAGTTGTTTTGGCAGCTTTGAGGAAGATCAAAAAAACCACTGGTTTGCAGGGGGTTTTGTACGCCAAAAAAAGATGCTTCTATGGCGTGAAGAATAAATCCTTTTTGGATTTTTTCTCTTAGTTGCTCTTTTGATCCATCAATAACACTTTTTTCTGCAATATTTTCCATGTCTTCACTTATTTTAACAAGGTTTCCTCCTGGAAAACCAAATTTCCGTTCACATGAGTTTTGAAATAGATTTTTAATTTTATAATAATTTTGACAGTAAGGACTTTCAGCCGATTGAACAAATTCAACTTCTGTTTCATGACTTTGAACAGAAATAAATATTTCAAGTATAAAAAAAACAATGACAGTCAACGGCTTCATTATTAGTTAATCGGAAATAGTTGATGATAATTAAACTTGAACAACGGGGGGAAGCCAAAGGTCTGATTACATTCCTTATCGTATCATTTTAATACGTTCCTGTTAAAATTCTATCTACCGTCGAAGCGTCGATGAGGAGGAGCGTATTTGTGCGGATCGAATGAGTCACACTTGATGTACGACTCGTTCGATTTGAACTGGCGCGCCTCAAATGTGGCTGTTTTGCAACAGTCACTATTAGCCATCTCCATGAAAAAAAATCAAAAACATCAGAAGTTTCTAAAAAGACTTTTGATTGTTATTTGTCCATGGTAGTAAGAACTTGCTGCGAAATGTTCAAAGTGACTGAATTAAGTGGAGGTATAGTTTTGAAAACAATTCAATTCTTCTTGGCTTTAAGTTTTGTATTAGGAGCTTCTATTTTTGCTCAAGCTCAGCCGAAGTGGGAAATCATTAGAGACCATTGGACGGATGCTGATGAAGCTGAGTATGCAAGATTTATTGGAAATATCTACACTGCTGTTAAAGAAAGAAGGTGTGGCGTTGGAGGAAAAGGTGTGTTTTCTTGTCTTTTAGAGCCAAGCATTAATCCCTACAGAAATTTAGATGTGGCAACAGTGAAAAACCCTAACTATATTGAGTATTTTGATTGTGGTCGCTGTCCAATTTATCTACGAACTTATTTTGCCTATCAAAAAAAACTTCCCTTTACTCATGTGCAAATGCTTGGTGTACGAGGCAAAAGTCGGGATATTCGATACAGTGCAAAGGGCAGTGTTGTGAAGCAAAGAGCATACTATACTCATCACAGAAAGGAAATTAGAGAAATCAAGAGCAACGGGGAACAAGGCAGTGTTATTGAAACTATTGAAAACTATTCTCCCTGGAAAACGAGGGGTGATCAATCTGTTTTTGTGCCCGATCTTTTAGATAAGGTTTCTTCTGCTTTCTACCGCTTTGGTTTTGTTAATGACTATGATAATTTTAGTGACCTTTTCCCTATAGAAATTAGCCGTGAATCGGTCATGCCAGGGACGACATGGTACGAACCAAATGGACATGTGGCTCAAGTAGGCGATGTAGATAAGGAAACTGGAAAAGTTTATCTTATGAACTGTCATGTCGATGGCAGCCTTTCTTCAGAACTTCTATCTAATGAAG
>CAYMLA010000388.1:0-2966 GCA_964390785.1 uncultured Bdellovibrionales bacterium
TTATTTTTTATCAAGATTGTAGTATTATCGTGACACGGAGCTTAAAAGAATTAAGTAAACGTAAACAATAAGTACGAACTGTGATACCAATTTAATATTGGCCCTATCGTTCCCGATTTAGTCAAAGCAAAGCTTTGTTTTAAATCGAGGATCCTTGGAATAGACACCTTTCTTTATCATTAAGTAATTCATTAAAAATTGTAAATTAAAAATTTCGAATTAATTAGGCCCTATCGTCTAGCGGCTAGGACGCGACCCTCTCACGGTCGAAACCCGGGTTCGATTCCCGGTAGGGTCACACATCACAAAATAAAAACACCTCTGCAAAAGAGGTGTTTTTATTTTGTGAGGCGACTCTGTCGCGTGGGAACAACTCCGATTTGAACATGAGATGTTGCGTCCGTAAGGGGATTCGTTGCACTCATCGCGCTCCTTACAGGAGCAGTACACCTTGTCGGTATTTTGGTTCATTTCATTTCCAAAATACCAGGCAAGGTCTTGCGAAAAAGCTTTGGCTTTTTCTCACATCTCACGCATGCCCTCACACCATATATGGTGTGAGGGGTCGAAACCCGGGTTCGAAAAAATACTAGTACAAGTACTAGTATTAATACTGTAATTAACTCTAAAGTCATGGTGGCAATTTTTGGTATATACTGTAAAAGGGAAGTATAATTTATTACACTACATTTTTTGATATTAAATTTAATCCGTCTCGAAAAAGGTGTGTCACAAGGCGACATTTGCAGAGCATTAGGATTAGATTGAGCGTATATTAGTAATGTTTAGAAAGTCAAACAAAATCTTACTCTTAGCACAATGGAAAAAGTTGCTAAAGCACTTGGAGTTGATGTTGATATACTTTTAAAATAAATTTATGGCAAGCACAAATTCAAGACAAATGACAACAGGAAAATCCTTTGAGTACGCTCTTCTTATTTCGTTCGAGGAAAAACTAAATAACAAAACTAATATTGAAGTTATAAAAAACTCTGCTTTTGATGTTGCAAAAAGTTGTTTTGATAGTGTTTCCGCGAGCGAAAAAAGTGAATATCTCCTTTCAGCAAGTTTTGCGGTAAATTTCTTGATGGATATTGAACCAAGACTTTCAAATGATATTGGTAAAGATGATATTTTACAGCTTGAAATTTTGTCTGATTATCATGGCAAATCTGGTGATGTTCGTGATGTGCTTGCTATTCGTTTACTACAAAAATGGGAGATTGGTGTTTCCGCAAAAAACAATCATCACGCTGTTAAACATTCAAGATTATCTTCAAAAATTGATTTTGGAGAGAAGTGGCTTGACGCAAAAGTTTCAAAAGAATATTTTGATACAGTTACACCAATTTTTGATAAACTCGAAAAAATCAGGAAAGACAGTGGGGCAAAGAAAAAATGGAGCGAATTGGGTGATTATCACTCAACAATTTATACTCCAATTCTTAAAGCCTTTATAAAGGAACTAAAAAAAATTTATAAAAAAGATTCAGTAAAAGTTGCTTCAAATTTAGTCGCTTATCTTGTTGGGAGTAAAGATTTTTACAAAGTAATTAAGGGTAAAAATTCCGTAGAAATTTATGCTTACAATATAAATGGTACATTAAATCTTCCTTTCAAGAAAATTCAACCAAAATACAAAACACCGAGAGTACCGCTCCCGACAAAGATTGTTGATATTGATATGAAGCTAAATAGTAGTACAACAGCAATCATTAAAATGGACAATGACTGGACATTGTCGTTTAGAATCCACAACGCAAGCTCAAGAGTGGAGTCATCACTGAAGTTTGATATTAATCTTCTGAAATCTCCCGAAAAACTATTTAAAAACACACTAAATATAAGTAAAGATTAAACGTATGAAATTGGTATCTTTATTTACAGGTGCAGGAGGGCTTGATCTTGGTTTTGAAAAAGCTGGGTTTAACATTATATGGGCAAATGAGTACGATAAGTCTATATGGGAAACTTTTGAATATAATTTTCCACACACAGAATTAGATAAAAGAAGTATTGTTGATGTTCAATCCAACGAAATACCAAATGCGGACGGAATCATTGGAGGTCCACCTTGCCAGAGTTGGAGTGAAGCAGGTGCAGGAAGAGGTATTAACGATAAGCGTGGGCAATTATTTCACGACTATATTCGTCTTTTAAAAGACAAGCAACCCAAATTTTTTCTTGCTGAAAATGTTTCTGGTATTCTTCATCCAAAACACTCGGAAGCTTTTTCAAATATAATTCACCAGTTTGAAAATGCAGGATATCAGGTATCTCAAAAATTACTTAACGCAAATGACTATGATGTTCCTCAAGATCGTTTACGTTTAATTATAATTGGTTATCGTAAAGATATAGAAAAAAAATTTGAATTTCCCAAACCACAAAAATACAAACCTGTATTAAAAGATGCGATTTTTGATTTACGTCTTGCAAAACCTGCAAAAGAAAGAAATAAAACAAATGGTGAAGATTTAGAAATTCCGAATCATGAATATATGAACGGTGGTTTCTCAACTATCTACATGTCGAGAAATCGCGTACGGTCTTGGGATGAGCCATCTTTCACAATTCAAGCAGGAGGAAGGCATGCCCCAATACACCCACAAGCTCCTAAAATGAAATTTATAGAACAAAATAAAAGAATCTTTGTACCTGGGTATGAAGGAAGATATAGACGACTGTCAGTTCGAGAGTGCGCACGTATTCAAACATTTCCTGATGAATTTCTTTTTAAGTATCATGATGTTGCTGATGGCTACAAAATGATTGGCAATGCCGTACCAGTGAATTTTGCAAAACATATCGCTCAAAAGATAATGAATGACTTCAAATAAATATGAAAATCACCAAACTCAATGTAAACAATTTTAGACATATCACTAGTCAGACAATAGAGTTTGGAGATCCCTTGAAGAGCCGCTAAAATCCATGATGCACGCTGTCACGGATGCGGACGGCAA
>CAYMLA010000389.1:0-312 GCA_964390785.1 uncultured Bdellovibrionales bacterium
GTAGGCTGCGGACGAAGTCCGCTCTATGAGGTGTGAAAAGCCGGTAATAATAATAAAGGGCTTTTGTGCATGTTCAGTGTTCCATTTTAAAAGTTCAATCCCATTAAGTCGAGGCATTTGAATATCAGAGATAATTAAGTCAATAGGTTCAGTTTCTAGTTTTTCTATTGCATCTTGTCCATCATTGGCAGTTAAAACTTGGTATCCGTGAAAAGATAACATGTCGGATAAAACTTCTCTTAATTCAGGTTCGTCATCGACAACAAGAATTCGGTGTTTGTTTGAATCGTTCATTTATATAAAGACCCCTTC
>CAYMLA010000389.1:322-2938 GCA_964390785.1 uncultured Bdellovibrionales bacterium
AAACAAAATACCTTAGTTTTACCGATTCCCCGTTTTGGCATTGATTTTTCTCTTCCGGGATATCTACCCGGGCACAGCCTGAAAGCACTTCTTTGTCTTCAATTCCTATATGATTTGTTATCCAATTTTTAAGAAAATTAAAGAATTCATTTCGGTTAATCATTGAGTCGGTACGAGCTTTTTCATAGTATTCCCAAGATTGAATCATAAGTTCTTGGTGTAGTTTTTTATGATTACTCCAAGCAGCAGGGTTGAGTTTAATAATGAATTCTTCTTCTTCTTTAAAATGGGATTGAGTGTAATCTAAAAGAGACTTAATTGTTTTTTTAAGTGAGCTTTCTTCACAAATTAATGCTTCGTTGTAAAGATTAAAAATTTTTCGATGTTGAAGGTCAATGTCTTTGATCCCAACAGAGTATTGTTCGTCAGACCATATGAGTTTATTCATAATGTGTACTCCACTTTGTTACGGTATCAGTCATTTTTTTATTTTACACCAACCTCGAGTTATTAGTTTTTAGCGAAATGAAATCAATTTATTGTAATTTGATTTCAATTTGCTGAAGCTAAGAACTGATAACTGTTTTTCAAGAGTTCTAAAATAGAAAACTAAGGTTGATCTTATATTCTATTAAAGAACCAATTAAAATGCATTATTAAACGGAATTAATTTTTATAAATTAAGGAGATAATTTTTTTTATAATTATAGACCAAAGGATAGAATTTGAATTTGATTTTGTCAAATTGCAGCAAATACTTGGTGACTGTTTTGCCGCAGGCACTAATTATTAAAGTCTAGTTAAGTTGAATGATAAGGTGGCCGATAAAATTGTAAATGAGTTTTCGTTTTAACTAAATGGAGTTTCAATGGGACAAAAACAATTAATATTTAATGCCTTTTTTTTCTTTATTTTTTTGGTTGTAGGAGTTCTAATTGCTCAACACACTTGGCATGGAAAAGGATATATTCGAAATTATTCTTATGAAGAAGGCGAGCGTAGTTTGGCGGCCATTCGTCCGATGTATGATTTTTCTCATTTACAAGGTGGGGCATTAGAATTGGCTTCTAAAAATCGTTTGATTGAGGGCGCAAAAATTTTGCGAGCTAATAATAATGATTTTGGAATTGAACTGGGGCATTTTGTTGTAAAAGATGCCAGTGGACATCGAGCGTTTGCGTGTTCGAGTTACCAAAAAGTAAGACTTGAATTTGAGGCGATTGGTTATGCGGTAAATGGTGAAAAAGGAAAGTTGTTGATAAGTGGAAGTTGTCGAATTGCAAAAGATGCTTCTCGGATTGCGCCAATTTGGATACCTGTTGCAAAAGTATTAAATGAAAATCCTGGAGAGATTGAGTTGGATTACTGGGGAGAAAATCCTGTTTCTATTAAATTTGAAAATATTTTTGATCAATGGCCGTCTCGATGGGTTTTACAAAAGGTTCAACTTGAAAATGAAGAAGGTCAGATCATAGAGGTCTCTGCTATGGATCTCACAGCTAAATTGAGTAAGCCATTTACAATGAACTGGAACGTTGATTAATGAGTGGCTGCTGCAAAACAGCCAACTTTTTCGTTGGCTTTTGAAATTCTTTAAACACTTTAATTTTGACAAAAATCAAGTCAGATTGTCATCAAAAATGGTTTTCAAATTATTAATATTCGATATGATGCTTTTACCCTACAGGGGTTTCGAAAGAAATCCCTGCCACCTCGGCTCAGATGGCCCTTTGGCTGTCTGAGCCATTTTTTTATTTAGTGGTTGTTGCAAAAAATAGCCAATTTTTTATCGTGAAACTCAAGATCTGTATCGGGAATAAGTTATTCAAACAAAGCACCTTAGAAAAGAAGCTGCAGAAACAATCAACGTATTGTTTTCAAAGCTTTTCTCTTTCGTTGATTTGTAAACGACTTGAATATGAGGAAAAGACCATTTTTTTTGAAATGCTAAATAACTGGTGTCAAGATTTGTATCTGATAATTTGCATTCAATGCTAAGCCAAGGCCGACTATTTTTAGTTATTAAAAAATCGACTTCTTTTTTTTGTTTATTTCTTAAATAACACAAATCAAAATCTCCATAACCGACATCACTCCAATAATGACAACTCTTCAAAAGGTGACAAGCAATAATATTTTCAAATCGAGATTCAGGGTTTTCTATCTCAGTCCAATCGAATAAGTAAATTTTTGGTTCTTTTTTAATTGATCTAGTGATTGATTGAGAGAACGGTTTTATAGAAAAAGTATAGTATAAGCTTTCTAAATAATTCATCCACCTTTTTACCGTGGGATGTGATGTCTCGAGATCTTCTCGCAGTGATTCAATGCTCAATGGTGAGCCTACCTTGTCAGGCAAAAGGGAAGCTAGCATTTCAATTTGACTAAGCTCTGGGAGACGACTTAAATCTCTAAGATCTTCTCGAATGATTTTTTCTATTCTTTGACGCCTCCATAGAATATGTTCTTGCGGGCGTTTCTTGATATAAGTTTCTGGAAATCCACTAAAATTCCAGAGTTGTTTAAGCACTTGTTTTTCTTTTGCAGATTCTTTTTTTTTCAAATTCATAGAGCGGACTTCGTCCGCAGCCTACAGATTTCAGTCTTCAGTTCTCA
>CAYMLA010000390.1:0-2928 GCA_964390785.1 uncultured Bdellovibrionales bacterium
AGCAGCCACTAGGCTGTAGCATGATAGCCAACTTTTTCGTTGGCTTCGCTCAAATCTCACTGCGACGAGCTCGATGTAAGCTTATTGATTTAAAGGGTATTTCTTGTGGAAAAAGGAATGGATGTTGAAAAGATAAAAACAATTTTACCTCATCGGTATCCGTTTTTGATGATTGATCGTTGTGTTTCAATTAAAAGAGGGGCACGTTTTCCCGCTAGTCGAGTCGATTCAAAGGCGATTGGCATTAAAAATGTGACTTGCAATGAACCCATTTTTCAAGGACATTTTCCACATCGTTCAATACTACCTGGAGTTCTTATCATTGAAGCAATGGCTCAACTGTCTGCTTTAGCTCTTCATAAAGAAGATGATCCTCTTAAAGAAACTTTAATTGTTAAGGTGGATAATGCAAAATTTCGTCAACCGGTTGTTCCAGGGGATACACTTTATCTCTATTCAACGGTTGTTAAGGATAAAGGAAAAATTATTGAATTTGATTGTCAAGCTCGTGTTTGCGATCAATTGGTTGCTGAAGCTAAGATTTTAGCAAAAATTTATGATTCTGATGTAAGATGACTATTGTGCAGCAGCCACTAAGTATAAAAGGAGATTAGAAAATTGAAAATTCATCCAACTGCAGTTATTTCTCCAGAGGCTCAAATTGCTGAAGATGTCGAAATTGGACCATTTTCTGTGATTGTTGGGAAAGTGAGCATTGGATCTGGATGCAAATTAGAAAATAATGTTTGTATAGGCTCAGAACATGGAATTGTTGAAATTGGTAAAAACAATTTATTTAGTCCTTGTTGTATCATCGGTAAACCGCCACAAGATATTACTTATTCTGGTCAAGACACAAAATTGGTGATTGGAGATCGAAATGTTTTTCGAGAATTCTCTACGGCCAATATTGCAACAACCAAACAAGATAGAGTTACCCTCATTGGTAATGATAATTATTTTATGACATTCACTCATATTGGACATGATTGTGTGATTGGAAATAATATTGTTATTGCCAATGATACAGATTTAGGTGGTCACACCGTTATTGGAGATCATGTTAAAATTGGTGGCAAATGTGGATTTAATCAGTTTTCACGCATTGGACAACATGCTTTTATTGCAGGGGCGTCTATTGTTAATAAAGATATTTTGCCATTTACAAAAGCCGGTGGGCATTATGCTATTTCGCGAGCATCGAATAAAATTGGATTAGAAAGAGCTGGAGTTTCTGCAAAAAATATTGAAATGATTCATAAGGCGATACGTATTATTTTGATGGGGAAATGCACGTTAAGAGAAGCAGTGATTCGTATTCAGAATGAGTGTGAGCCAACAGAAGAAATTCAATTTTTGTTAAAATTTATTACTGAATCAAAGAGAGGAATAGCGAAATGAATTCTAAGCTTCTTAAATGTGGTGTAATTGGTGTTGGTTATTTAGGGCGTTTTCATGCTCAAAAGTTTATGAATAATAACAAATCGGATTTAGTTTCTATTTATGATAGAGATACTGATCGAGCCAAAGAGATCGCTTATGATTTAAAGATTAATTCAAGTCCAACTGTAGATGATCTTCTTGAGCAAGTTGATGCAGTTAGCATAGCGGCAACGACTTCGGCTCATTATGAATTAGCAAAGTGTGCTCTCGATAAATGTAAACATGTTTTTATTGAAAAACCGATAACAGCAACAAGCGCTCAAGGGAAAGAGCTTTGTGAATTAGCTTATAAAAATGGTGTAAAAATTCAAGTGGGTCATATTGAGCGATTGAATCCTGTTTTTCGGGCATTTAAAAAAGAACTCAATCATCAGACTCCTGTTTATATGGAATTTAGAAGAGTAGCACCATTTCGTTCTCGTGGAGCGGATGTCAGTGTTTTGCATGATTTAATGATTCATGATTTGGATTTGGCATTATCGATAGATTCATCAGGGTTTAAAAACAGGGTTGCCAGTGGAAAGTCTTTTTTAACTCAAACTCTTGATTATGCAAGTTGCACTATTGAGTTTAATAGTGGTTCAGTTGCTCACTTTTTTTCAAGTCGAGTGGGTATAGAAATTGAACGTTCGATGCAAGTTTATAGCCAAGATAAGCACTATCATTTGGATCTAGGAAACCGAGTGATGACAGAATTTTTTCCACAAGATAAAAATTCTGAAACACCTGTGGGTCATTCTCAAATAAAATTTGAATCATCAGATGCTCTTAATGAAGAAATTAATGCGTTTATTGATTCAGTTTTAGAGAATAAACCTTGTATTGTTTCCGGTGAAGATGGAGTTCGTGCTTTAGAGGCTGTTGAACAAATTGTTCATCAGATTAAAGATTAATGGGGTTAAGGTTTGAGTGATCATTCAAATTCTGTTTTAATTATTGCAGCAGAAGCTTCTAGTGTTTTGTATGCAAAAAGAATTTTACAGATGTGGAAACAAAGGAATTTGAATGTTCAGAGTTGGGGGATAGGAGATCAATCTTTAATCGATGAAGGGTTTGAAGCTCTCGGACGGGCCGAAGAACTGGCCGTTGTTGGCATTCAAGAAGTTTTTCGTCAACTTAAAAAAATTAAAGCTGTTTTTAATTCAGTTTTGTCACGAGCTAATAAGCAACGACCAGATTTCGCTTTACTTTTAGATTATCCAGGTTTTAATTTGCGATTAGCTAAGCAGCTTAAGGCTTTAGGCATTCCTGTTGTTTATTATATTTCTCCTCAAGTTTGGGCTTGGAAGACATCACGTGTAAAGCTTATACAAAAATATGTTGATAAAATGCTTGTCGTTTTTCCGTTTGAAGTTGAATTTTACGCAAAGTATGGCGTTGATGTTGAGTTTGTTGGCCATCCTCTTTTGGATGAATTAAATTTAGAATGGTTTGATGAAGAGTGTCGTCAAAAAAAACGAAGTCGTTTTGGTTTACAAGCTGATC
>CAYMLA010000391.1:0-2928 GCA_964390785.1 uncultured Bdellovibrionales bacterium
TCAATCAAGTTGAAATTTGGCATAATGCAGAAAAATGTCGAAGGACTTAAGCCGAACTGTACTAGTGGCCATTACTTGAAGGATTGATAAAAGTAACTCTTGATTTGGCAATAACCACTAGCATCTATTCTGACAGGCAACGAATAAATTCCTCTAGAGATAAAACTTCGTCTTTTAATAGACCAATTCCTTCATCATGATAAGATGTTCCCCCATCATCAGATATGATTTCTCTTAATTCGGCATCTGAAGCTCCTTGATAGACTTTATCCCAAAATAATGAACTTGGTTCATAATACTCTTGAACAACTTGTCTCCCTTTATATCCCGTATGAAAACAATGAGAACATCCTATTGGTTTTTTCATCTTTAAATCAATCGGAAGACCATATTCGTTCGCTGTACTCTCATCTAAAGAATCATCAGACTTACAATGAGGACAAAGACATCGCACGAACCTTTGATTTAAAAATCCTGTAAAAAAACTTTTTAAAAAAAACTTATCCACACCCATATCAACAAATAAACGTGCCGTTTGAATGTTATTTTTTGTATGCAACTGAGTCAAAACTAAATGACCTGTTTGCGCACTCAAAATAATTTTTTTTAAAACTTCTTCATTAGAAACTTCACCAATAAAAAGAACATCTGGATCAGAACCCAAGACCGATTGAATAAGTGATTCATAGGTCAATTCTGAATTTGCTTTTAATGGAATTTGATCAACATTCTCAATCAACACTTCAATAGGATCTTCGACAGAAACAATACTGATTTCCTTATTTTTAATTTCATTAAGAAACGCATAACACATCGTTGTTTTTCCGCTTCCTGTCATTCCTCCACAAACAATCAATCCAAAAGGACGATTGATCCAGTTTTTTAGCTTTTTCTCATTTTGAACTCTAAGATTTTTAAAATTAATCTTATCTAAAGATGCATTATAAAATCTTAAAACTAATTTATCACCAAAATAAGTCGGAACAATTGAAGCTAACAAAGAAACTTCTCTTTTATCAATAATTGTTTTAAATCGCCCTCTCTGGGGAATTCCTTTTGCATTCACATCAAAATTGCAAAAACGCCTGACTGTCATAATCAAATTTTCAGAATCAATTTTCTCTTTATCTTCAAATAATTTCAGAACATCCATCACTCTCATTCGAATCTGATAACCCTTTTCTTGAGGCGAAAAATGAATGTCAGTCGCTTTCATATCCAAAGCTTTTTTAAAAAAACGAATTTCATTATCTAAAAACACCAACTCAATCATTTTGTAATAACCACTCACTCATTAAACACCAAAACTTGAATTTAGTTTCGATTATTTTATTTTTTCTCATTTTATTTAAATCAACACATTAGTAGAGTGTCTTTTAATTCGACTAACGTCTAAATTCCTTAATGCAACACAACAATCTAAAGCCTTAACATTTTATAAATACAAAGATTTTATAGAGTGGCTGCTGCAAAATAGTCAAATTTGAGGCGAGCGAGCTCAAATCGAACGAGGCGTACATTAAGTACGTCGAAGTGAGATTTGAGTGAAGCCAACGAAAAAGTTGGCTGTTTTGCAGCAGCCACAAAATGGATGTGTTTTATTACGGCTCTACCCGAATCAACCTTGCTCGAACTTCTTCTGGTAATTGAGCATACCAAGAATCACTCACTAAAACGACAATTTCCTCTCGTGAATCACGAAAATCCAATCGATGAGACCAAATCAATTCTTTAAACCCTTTCACTTTTTCATCTAAGTGACTCGCATTAATTATAGTAACATCAGCGTCAACGGATAATGCCGCATCTGAAAAAGCATAACGAAGATCTTTATGACGAGACAAAACCCAAGGTAAAGGCCAAATGTCTTCTACATGAATATCAATCCGTCGAGTTTCTTTCAAAATACTCATAAGCCAGTGATATCCACGTTTGGTTTGAACATAAACATACTTTTCATCAGGATTATCATACTTTAAGAAATTGACTCGAACAGCAACAACAACTGAATGCAAAACAGCAAGCGCTAAAATAGGCCCCCAAATTAAGCGTGTTTTATCTTTAAAATAGACGCCAAAAACTAAAAGAGGAGCCCAAACAATACTCATCGCACACCAAGGGGTTTTGTAAGCAACAAGAGAATAAATCACCAATAGAACAAAAGAAAATACACCTAAAAAACGAAAATCTTTATTCTTACGTGCTCCAATGGCAAAAAGAGATAAAAAAATCCCAACTAAAGCTAAAACTTCATATCTAAAAAACAATTCAATCCAATAATACCAAATTTTTTCATCACCACTGTGCCCAATTCCAGTCTTAATCCACGGTGTAAAAGCTTTAAAAAAATCAATGGATCCCTTTGGGTTTTCCATGAATCCTGTAAATAAAAGATACCAAACCCAAAAAGCAATAAGAAATGTATAAAGAGTAAATTCAGTGTGTTTAAAACGAATAAACTCCCAAGTTTTTTTCCATTCGGAATAAAACTTTTTACGAACTTCCTCAACATAAAAATACCGAGCTCCGATAAAATCAACTAAAAGCGCTACAACAAAAGCAGCCCCAGTAATAACGAAAGTTTCTTTAAGAGTAAAAACACCGACTAATCCTGAAATAAATAGAGCAAAATGACGACGTTGATGGGTTTTTTGAAAATTTAGCCAAGATAAAATCCAAAGCATTTGAAAAAATACAAAACCAGACTCATGAATAGCTGAACGACCAAAAAAAATCATTGCTGGACTAAGAGCAAAAACCAAAGCCAGAGGAATCCTAAGAGAACCCAAAAGAGATTTTTGAAAAAGAATCAAAACAACACATAGAAACGAAAAAAAAGAAGAAACAATACGAAAAGACTCGATGCCAAACCCAAATATCTTTTCACTCAACCAAAGTGAAGAAAATTCTAGCACTGAGACTTTAGAG
>CAYMLA010000392.1:0-1264 GCA_964390785.1 uncultured Bdellovibrionales bacterium
TGCGGTTTAAGTTTTCAAGATTAACACAAGCGGAAATTCCGCCGTCATCTTCCATCATTTGATCTCCCATGAGTCCTTTTTCAGTAAGTCCGGCAAGTTCTTCGACTTTGATTAGATGACCAAGTTCTTTCATGGATTCATTTTGTAGTTCAGTTAAAGAAATTTTTACAGCAAGAGGATCTTTTCCAGTGCTTTTGTTTGCAAAATGAACGAGAGCTTTAAGGTAGGTGAGTTCACGTTCATCAACGCTAACTTTGTTGTCATCTCTTTTAAAGAGCCATTCATTATGCCAATCAACAAATTGAAATAAACGGTCAGAATTGAGGATTGTAATGAGTTGATATCCGTCGTTTGTTTTTTCAATAGTAAGGAGTTTAAGTTCAGCTAAAGCTTCAGTGAGCTTATTCATTTTATGAGTGGCTTCTTGAAAAACTTGAATAGTGAATTTTCGAAGTTTTTCAGAATGAATTCGAAGACCAGTTTCAGTTTTTTCTCCATATCTAAGCCCAACAAAATTTAAAATTGAAATCAATTTATTGATCGTATGTGGAGGAAAAAGTTCGCTGTCTTCTTTGTTGAGTTGTTCTAATTCTTTGATGCGTTTGTTGGCGTTTCGAATATGATCGTTTACTGTTCTCATGATGGCTTTAGCCCATTCAGGAAAAGTTTTAAATTGGGCATGGAGTCCCTTAAAAGGAAGAGAAATAACAATTGTTGCTTGCATGGCTTTGGCTGAAGCACTTCGAGGTTTGCTATCAAAAAAAGCCATTTCTCCTAACATTGCTCCAGCTCCAAGTTCAGCCAATACAATTTCTTTACCACCAGGCATCGGCTTGGTAATAGCAATGCGTCCTGATTTTATGACATACATGGAGTCACTAGGATCTCCATCTTTAAAGAGATATTGCTCTTTTTCTAATTTTATTCCACCTGAAGCCAAGTTGAATCCATTTGTGAATGATTAAACATTTGAAAATGCTTTGTTTGATTATAGCAAGCACTTTGTTTTGAGGAAATTAAAATTTGAATTTTTATAGTGAAAATTGGAATAAATATTAAATTAACAAGATTTTAACATTTGATTTTGAAAGTTTAAGTTAAAAATCAAAAATTAAGAGAGTGTAGTCATGATGTTTGTTCGACTTAAGTCCTGAAAGTATTATTTTTTTCTTACGCGTTTTGAAAAAAAACCGAAATGAATTTAAAAGAAGAGTGGCCTCAATTTTGAGGCCACTCTTTATGTGTGTTAATAGTTAGTGGCTGT
>CAYMLA010000392.1:1274-2926 GCA_964390785.1 uncultured Bdellovibrionales bacterium
GGATGTTTTTTGCAACAGCCACTAGTTAATTTAAATGCGTTCTACGATTAGAGCGACGGCTTCTCCACCACCAATACAAAGTGTTGCAAGTCCTAATTGTTTGTCATGAGTTTTAAGAGCATGAACAAGAGTTGTTAGGATACGAGCTCCACTTGCTCCAATCGGATGGCCGATAGCAACAGCTCCACCATTCACATTGACTTTATTTCTAGGAAGATTAAATTCTTTCATGGCAGCTAAAGTCACACAACTAAAAGCTTCGTTAATTTCCCAAAGATCAATGTCTTGTATTTTTAAGTTGGTTTCTGAAAGTGCTTTTTTAATTGCTCCAACAGGTGCAGTCGTAAACCATTTTGGATCTTGTGCAAATGAAGCATAACCTCTAATACGAGCTAAGGGTTTTAGGCCTAATTCTTGAGATCTTTGTTCTGAAGCTATAACAAGAGCAGCTCCACCGTCATTAATTTTACTTGCGTTTGCAGCAGTAACAGTGCCGTCTTTTTCAAAAGCAGGTCGAAGAGTTTTCATTTTTGCAAAATTAGCTTTTTGAGGTTCTTCATCAGTTGTTATAGAGAGAGTTTCTTTTCGTGTTTTAACTTCTACTGGAGTGATTTCATTGGAGAAGTAATTCTTTTTTTGAGCATTTTGAGCAAGTGTGTAGCTTTCTTCTGCAAATTGGTCTTGAACTTCACGAGTAAAACCATATTCTTTTGCACATAATTCTGCAAATGTTCCCATATGATTATCATAGTAGGGGCACCAAAGGCCATCATAAAGCATAACATCTTCAACTTGAAAGGGACCCATTCGGTATCCAGCACGAGACTGTGTAAGTAAATGAGGAGCAAGAGTCATGCTTTCTTGTCCACCAGCAATAATGACTTCAGAATTTCCAACCTGAATATTATCAGAAGCAAGCATAACAGTTTTAAGTCCTGATCCACAAACTTTGTTAACTGTGGTGCAAGGAATAGAATTATTTAATCCCGCTTTAAGTGCAGCTTGTCTTCCTGGGCCTTGTCGACTTCCGCCCATCAAAACTTGTCCTATGATTACTTCATCAATATGTTCGGGGTCAATTTTAGCAGATTCAATAGCTGCTTTAATTGCTGTCGCTCCTAATTCAGGAGCCGGAACAGTTGAAAAACATCCTTGAAAAGAACCAACGGGTGTTCTCGATGCAGAAACAATCACAACATTTTTTAACATAAAAATCCTCCTTTTAGCATTTGTTCTTTAATTAAATCATAAAGAATATCAATAACATCAAACTATAAATAGTGGCTGCCGCAAAGCAGCCAGCTTTTTCGTTATAAAGCACTGTTGTATTGCGAATTTTCGCTAAGTCGAAGGAAATATAAGATTCAATTTTTTTTAAGTCAATCAGTTTGTCTTTATATTTTGTAATTTAATTAACATAGACATTTTGCAATAAATTTTGTTTTTTGTTTGTTTTAGGCTTAGAAAAGATGACAAAACAACTTAAATGTTGATTTGATGTTTAAATCGACTAAACTTAAGTCTTAGAGAAGTCATTAATGATTCTGAAAATGTTTGTTTTATGTTTTAGATGGGGATTGCATTATGAGAGTAAGTCTAATTTTTTTTGTATTTATCATTTGGTCTGTATTTAGCTATGGTTTTAGTCTCAG
>CAYMLA010000393.1:0-2924 GCA_964390785.1 uncultured Bdellovibrionales bacterium
CAAGCCGCCTTCTTTTGCCATTTTAAGAACAGTTTTTGTATACTCATCATCACCACAAAGAACTCCATCATAATTCCAATTGATCTGTAAAAGATCTTTTTCAGGCAAAGGTCCTCTTAAAAAATCAAGCTCACATCCGAGTTCTTTTAAAACATTATGATGTTGCCCCGGAGTGTCTTGAAAAGAAGTTGTTGTGACTAAGATTCTCATGCCCAACTCCTTATAAGATTATTTAAACCAAGAAAATTTTCAAGACTATCGCCATCAAAAAAATGAAACAAACTTTGATTTTGCGCTGTTTTTCTGAGTAAAAACTTTATATTCCACGTTTTTGCTGCTTCATAATCACACATCGCATCGCCAATAAAAACAGATTTTTCAGCATCGATTTTTTTTTCGTGAATTAAATTTTCTATCCAATCCCCCTTTTTTTTAGGAGATCCATAGATGCCCTTAAATAAGTGGACTTTTCCTTTTTTGTTGGCAATGATGTTCATTTCATCATGGGGAGTGCCTGAGATAATCCAATGTTCGATGGTGTTTTGAGTGCCTTCAATAAACTCAATAACTCCAGGAACAAAACTTGAAGCGACCACTTTCTCTAAAACAATATCAGAAAACTGGCGCGCTAAATCATCAATTTGAGATTCAGTTAATTCGATGCCTAAAAAATCCGAATGGTATTTTTTAAATTTTTCAAAACGAGAAACTCCACAATGAGAAAGATGGTGGTCGACCACCTTATTAAAAACCAAAGGGCCATACTCCAAGTACATTTGCCTGAACGCTTCCGTTTTTACATTTAAAGATTCACAGATAACACCATCAAAGTCCCAGAGATAACTTTTAAATTTCAAGATCATATCCTTTCAAATGTTATTGTAAGCTTTTTTAAGCTTACTTTAAATTTAAAGCCCCTTCAAATCGTCTTTGAGTGTCTTCGTCGAGAGATTTATAAATCTCGTTGATTAACTCAAGAAGTCCTTGGCCTAAGTCAATCTGTGTGTTGTTTGTTAATTTGCGACCGAGCTTGGGGCTAAACGCATACGGAGATTGGCTATAGTGTGTTTTGGATTTGTTTTCTTTTTTTAAGACTTTAATTTTATACTTTAGCATTTCTTGAACCATTTCTAAAAGTTCAGAGTATTGCATTGATGAGGTGCCGGTGAGAATGATATGACTGTTTAAGAATTCTTCTTTTAACACGTCAACACTCATTTTAGCCGCATCAAGAACATGAATATACTCTCTTTTTTCTTGGCCAGTTCCATGGTAAACAATTTCGTGGTTTCGAAGGGCGTCTTCACAAATTCTAAAAAGACTATTGCGTCGATCAGATCGTGGTCCATAGAGTGAGCCATACCTGAGAATAACATAATCAAGACCACATTTTTCATGATAAGCTTCAACCAGGTTTTCACAAGCTTGTTTGCTCACTCGGTAAAAAGATCCTGAATTACTATAGACATAAGCTGAACTAGCAAAAACAATTTTTTTAATTTGAGCTTGGCAACAGGCTTCTAGTATGTACGATGTGCCTAAAACATTGTATTTAATGGTGTCAACAGGCCGTTTATAACATTCATCAATATCAGCAATACCGGCTAAATGAAAAACAAAATCCATTCCGTTAATAGCTGATTGAACATCTTCTTGATTAAGGATATCGCCTTGAATAAAGTTTTGATGGGGTTGTTTATAGAAGGATTCTTTGATATCAAAAATGCTGACTTCATAACCAGCTAAACTTAGAGCATCCGCAACATGACTACCTAAAAAACCTGATCCACCAAAGACGACAGCTTTTAATGGCATTGAGCCTCCTTATTTTATACCAGCAACCATTTATTTCAATGAACTGATTTTAGGATAATTTTTTAGTTTATGTGATATTTAAGTTTAATCGATTCATTTCTTCTCTTGCTCGATCTCCTAAAAAGAAGAAATCAATGCTAAAAGCTAAAAAATTATATCCTTCATCCAGTTTTTCTTTTACATACTGAGCTTCAGATTTAATAACATGAAAACCCAATGATTTTTTCTTTTTCTTACAAGCTGTGACCACGCGTTGTAAAGCTTCTTTTACATCATTTCGGTCATAATCGCCAGGATAGCCCATAGAAGCAGATAAATCATAGGGGCCAACAATAATTCCATCTAAGTCGGTGACATCTAATATTTCATCTATGCGGCTTACTGCGTCAATATGTTCGATCTGAGCAATCACAACGGATTCATCGTGCACCCATTGTTTGTATTTTTCAAATTGAGTTCCATAACCTTGAGCGGCATAAAGGCCAACACCGCGTTTTCCATGTGGAGGGTATTTAACCCATTGAACAGCCGCCTGAGCCTGTTCTGCGCTTTTAATCATGGGGACAATAACCCCTTCTGCGCCAGCATCCATAACTCGTTTTATAATCAATTCATCATTGGCTCCCACTCGGACCAATGGGACACAGTCATTGGCTCTTATTGTTGCAATTAAAATTTTAGCCTGTGCGAAATCAATGCTTGTGTGTTCAAGATCGACAACTAACCACTCAAATCCAGCCTGTGTCATAATCTCAACAACATCTGGATGGCCAATTGAAATCCATGAACCAATCGATCTTGAACAACTTTGGAGTTTTTCTTTGAGTTTTATCATTTTTACCGTTCTTTCCCCTAATAGGGTGGATCTTTTGGCAAGTCTCTTGATGAGTCTTTTGCTGGGTCTCTTGATAGGTCTTTTGCCAAGTCTCTTGATAGGTCTTTTATCGTTTAAATATTGTTTTATCAATTGTTTTATCATTATGATCGTTTTATCAATGATGTTTTAGCATTATGATCGATTTATCAATGATGTTTTATCAATGATGTTTTAGCATTATGATCGTTTTTTAATCATTTAAGTGTTGTTCGCTCAACATTTTTTTGGTTTT
>CAYMLA010000394.1:0-2919 GCA_964390785.1 uncultured Bdellovibrionales bacterium
CGTAATGATAAATTTGCTTAAAAAAACGAGATTTGGGAGTCTTATAGTATAAAGACAGGGTGACTGTTGCAAGACAAAAATTAATTTGTTTCAAAGAGAGACACTAAAGCGTGTAAAATTTATAGAAAATTAACATTGTATTTTGATTTTTTGTGCTAAACTTAATTTATGTTGTACGTAGATGGAGAAAACTTACATTCATTTTTTGATCCTGTCCGATTGGGACAAAGTCTTTTTGAGGTCTTTGAAAACGTCTCTGATGATGACAACAAAATAATAGTCCAATGGTATCATTCTGCTCTTGATGTTGATGTTTTGGTGTGGAAGAACCAAGCTGGATCTATTGTTAAGCAACAAGTGATTTTTTTTGGACAAGTGGTAGAGTGGAGTGCTAATGATGGATTAAGTACTGGGATCATTGTGCAGGTTGAGACGAATACGAATAATGAAGAAGATGATGAACTGGTTATTATTCGTGATTATCATGTGCATCCTATTACTTTTAAAAATTGCTTTGAGATTCTACGAAACTGCTTGGTGATTTCTGAATTTGAACGGCAACTTTTGACCTCAAATTTCTTTTCTCAATGACGTTGTCCTTTTGCGTCTCGAATTGGATCGTGACTTTTAGAAAATAGATTATTAAAATAATAATCTATGTGGCTCATTGATCGAGATGTAAAAAAATTTTATTTTGTTCGTCACGGACAAACAGAGGCCAATGCTCATCGGATTCTTTCAGGCGGCGGTTGTGATATCGACTTGTCTGAACAGGGTGTTTTGCAGGCGAAAAATTTGGCTGATAATTGTCAAATTTGGTCTGATGCTGCAACAATTTGTTGTAGTCCTCTTATTCGTGCTCGAAGAACAGCAGATATTATAAATTGCAATTGGAATTTGCCCTTAATTGAGCTTGATGGATTAAAAGAGTGGGTTCTTGGCGATTGGGAAGGAAATCCCTTGGATGATCAATTGAGTATTTTAACGACAAAAGAAGATCCTCCAAAGGGAGAAAAGCGTGCTGATTTTGAATGTCGTTTAAAATTAGCCTTTCATCAGGCTTTTGACTATGCACAACCTATTCTTATTGTTGCTCATGGAATTGTTGGGTATACAATCCTAAAAAATTTAGGTCTTAATCCACAAAGGCTCTTAAATGCTGTTCCTTATTGTTTTGAAATTATAAATCAAAAAGGCAATGAGGCGCAGATTAATCCAATTCATAATGATCGAACTCAATGGAAATTAACTCCTTTATTAACAGTGGATGATTAGTTATTATGTTTAAAAAATTTCTTTCAGCTTTTACCCAGAGTGTTGTTAGTTTTATTGGTTTGGATGGATTTGGTGTCGCGGCTGCACTTTCTTTTTTTTCGCTTCTTTCTGTCATCCCCTTAATGATGCTTTGTTTGATTAGTTTTAAAATTGGAGGGGGTGCTGATTATTTTTCATCTGTGCTGGTTCCAATTATTTTAGATAACTTGGCTCCAGATTCAAGCCGCATGGTTGTTGAAGCAGTGAAGGATGTTTTTCTTAAGTTGAGTGGAAAAACATTGGGTGTAGTGAGTTTGTTGTTTTTGTTTTGGGTCAGTACAAGTTTATTTTTTTCATTTAATCGTGTTGTGAGTCGCATTTGGAAGGTTGATCATTCGACTTTTTTTTCTATCAAACAAGTCATTAAGTTTTGGATTTTTTTCTTTTTAATTCCTGTCGCTTTTTCCGTTTTGATTGGATATTTAATTCCGTTTATTCCCTTAGGGCGCCTATTTTTGGGTTCAGAGCTTTTTGCCATTATTGTTATCTTTTCTTTTTTTTATTTGTTACTAATGAGCGGAGGAAAACATGTCGGCAAAAGACGAATTGCTTTTTTTACAGCGATTTTTTTAACTTTGTCTTGGTTTATTGTTAAATGGGTATTTTCTCATTTTACGGTATTGTTTATAAATTATAATAAAATCTATGGTAGCTTAGCTGCGTTACCTCTTTTTTTGCTCTGGCTTTTTTGTTTTTGGTTCATTATTGTTTTTGGTTTGGTTTTTTCAAATGAAATGTCTAAAGCTTTAAATAAACTCTAATAATAGCTGGTTTTTCTGGCTGCTTTGAAGCAGTCATTAAAGAACAAAATTTGTCTTTATTTTTAATTATTACACTGTCTCAAGATGAGATTCGATTGTCATTTCAGCGTATTAACTTTTGGTATGACATTTTCATGTTCAATTTGTATGAAACATTTAAATTTATTTCTAATAATAAGCCTTTTTTATCCATTAATGGGATGTCAACCTTTTGAATCAGCTTCTTTAGCTCCTCAGAAACAGGGATTGACTCAGTTTGAATCTGAAGAGAATCAAAATGAGAGAAGTAATGACGAAGAAAGTGGGGAGAAAAAAAGCGTTACAAAAATTTTGAGTGTTGAACTGATTTCAACATTTAATAAAAAAGACATTGTTGATCTTACAGATCAAAACTCATTTGAAATTGATAACAGTTTAGTGAATAAAATTTTAAGTAAGACTATCTCTTATGATGTTGATGTCTATCAAATAACTTATTTAACACCAAACAGGCAAGGGGTTGAGATTGAGGTGTCTGGAGCATTATTGGTTCCAAAAACGGAAAAGTCAAAACCCATCATTAGTTTTCAGCATGCAACAATTCAATTTGATCGTCTTGAAGAAGCTCCTTCTCAGGCCACTGGAGTTGTGTTTAATACAATATTGTTATTTGCTTCGATGGGCTATATTGTTTCTGCGGCTGATTATATTGGTTATGGTGTGAGTGAAGGACAAGAGCATTGCTTTTTATGCACTCCTCTCCAAGTGCAAACAAGTTTTAATATGTTATTGGCTTCAAATGAGGCATTTAAATTTCTTGATATTGTGCCAAATTTAAATAAAGGCGTTTTTCTTATGGGTTATT
>CAYMLA010000395.1:0-2911 GCA_964390785.1 uncultured Bdellovibrionales bacterium
ATTTGAATGGCTTTAGGAATTGAGTCAGCTAGAAAAATATACCACCCTCGTTTGTCGAGATAGGTGAGTTCTTTTTCGAGTTGATTTTTGTTTAAACTAATAAAAAGAACTTTAACATTTTTTTTGTTCATAAATCATTTAACCTTTACATGGCATAAACGTTATTTGTTGCAGAAAAAATTCAATTGTTCGTTTTTTAATTTTTTCAAATCATTTTATTTCTTGAACAAGAATTACCTTGAACTCTTTATGAAAGTGTGAGGTAATTCTATTCAATAGAATATTATTTAGTGGCTGCTGTAAAACAGCCACTATTGAGTACTAAGATAAATTTTGATTTAAAAACACAAACTTATCAAGTTAAATGATATAAAGAATATAAATAATGAATATAAATACTGATAAAATTTATGTTAAAAAATTTGGTGGCACGTCGGTTGGATCAATTGAGAGAATCGAAAGCATTGCTGATCGATTAAAAAAAGATTTTGATTCTGGTCAAAGACCAATTGTTGTCTCTTCAGCGATGGCTGGAGAAACAAATCGTTTAATTGAGTTAATGGGAAATATTGATCCAAATTATAGGGGGCCGGCTTATGATATGTTATTAAGTTCGGGCGAGCAAGTTTCAATTTCTTTGTTGTCAGTTGCTTTAAAAAAGAGGGGACTTCATTCTCAGCCTCTTTTGGCTTTTCAGCTCGGCCTTAAAACGGACTCTTTTTTTTCAAAGGCAAGAATTATTAATATTGATACCAAAAAACTCAAATCATTGCTTGATCAATCAATTATTCCAGTGGTTGCCGGTTTTCAAGGGGTTGATGTTGAAGAAAATATCACGACATTGGGGCGTGGAGGATCGGATACGACGGCTGTTGCCTTGGCGGCCGCTTTAGGATTGAAAGTTTGTGAAATTTATACAGATGTTATTGCTGTTTACACGTCAGATCCAAGAATTGTTTCAAAGGTAAAAAAGATTGAAAAAATTAGTTTTGATGAAATGATGGAGATGGCTTCATTAGGATCAAAAGTGCTTCATACACGTTGTGTAGAAATGGCAAAAAAATTTAATGTACGCATTCATTTAAGGTCGTCATTTGTTGAAGAAGAAGGAACATGGATTTTACCAGAAGAGGAGATTATGGAACAACCTTTAGTTTCGTCAGTGGCCTATGATGCCAAAACTGTTGTGATCAAATTATTTCCAATCCAGACAGGCCTTCAGTTTATTACAGATTTATTTAAGATACTTACTGATGCCGGGGTGGTTGTGGATATTATAACTCAAAGTGAAAGTGAAGAGGGACATCGTTTAGCCTTTTCGATTGATAAAGATGACTTGTTTCAAACGAAAGAGCTTTTGCAATCTCTTTTGAATAACACAGTCATTCAAATGAATGTGCTTGAAGAAATGGCTAAGGTGTCTGTGGTTGGTGTTGGAATGAGAAATCATCCCGGAGTCGCGTATAATTTTTTTGCAATTTTAAATGAATTAGGAATTCCTGTTCATTTGGTTACAACATCTGAAATTAAAATTAGCGCAGTTATACCTAAGAGTTTTTTAGAGTTGGCGGTTCGTAAGCTCCATACAAAATTTAATTTGGATTCATAAGGGAGAATTGTTTTAAGTAAATATGACCTATCTTAAGTATATTAACAATAAATTGCATTTTGGTGTTGCCAAGAATTGGGTTAATTTGGATGATTTCCAAGCTTATTATACACCGTTTTATTGTTATCATTCTGAGGTGATCAAAGACCGAGTGGACAAAATGAAGTCTGCTTTGCCTCGTTTTGTTAAAATCCATTTTGCTGTTAAATCGAATTCTAATATTGAAATCTTAAAACTTTTAAAATCTCAAGGTTGTGGGGTAGACATTGTTTCGGGAGGAGAACTTAAAAGAGTATTAGAAGCAGGTTTTAAGGGCAATGATGTTATTTTTTCCGGTGTTGGAAAAACACGTTCTGAAATTGAGTTTGCAGTCAGAGAAGACGTTTTGCAAATTAATGTAGAAAGTCCTGCTGAATTAGATCGAATTGGGAAAGTTGCTCAAGAATTCAAGAAAAAAGTAAACGTTGCTTTTCGTTTAAATCCTAACGTTCGTGCAGATACTCATCCGTATGTGACAACCGGGATAGTTGAAAGCAAATTTGGTATGGATGAACGCGCTCTTTCAGAGCTTCGAGAAATATTGTTAAAATATCCAAAGTTTTTAAAATTAACTGGTTTAACAATGCATATTGGGTCTCAAATTTTTGATTTAAAAAATCTTTCTGATTCAATTGATCGCTTGATTGAGTTTTATTTTGAATTGAATAGTTTAGGTTATGCCATTCAAAGCTTAGATATTGGTGGAGGTTTAGGAGTCCATTATGATCGTTTGGATTTGACCGAAGAAGAACATTGTATAATTGAATATGGAAAGATGATTTCTGAAAAGCTGGGTTCTCTTCAAGTTGATGTTATTACAGAGCCGGGACGTTGGTTAATGGCTCGATCTGGTTGTTTAGTGACTGAAATTCAATACATAAAAAAAACAGAGTATAAAAATTTTGTAATCATTGATTCGGGAATGCATCATTTACTACGTCCGGCCCTCTATCAGTCGTTTCATCAAATTCTTCCCGTTCAGCAAAGAAAAAAGGCGTCAGTTGTTTATGATGTTGTTGGCCCTATTTGTGAATCAGCTGACTTTTTAGGTAAAGATCGCTTGTTTGGCGAGATTCAACAGGGCGATCGATTAGTTATTTGTGATACTGGAGCCTATGGATTTACCATGGCGAGCTTTTATAATCTTCATGATCTTCCCAAAGAAATTCTAATTTGAACGACTTTCTTTATTTCACATCAATTATTGTGTAGTGGCTGTTGCAAAATAGTCAAATTTGAGGCGCGCGAGTTCAAATCGAACGA
>CAYMLA010000396.1:0-2904 GCA_964390785.1 uncultured Bdellovibrionales bacterium
AAAGCTGAGAACTGAAGACTGAAATCTGTAGGCTGCGGACGAAGTCCGCTTTATGGATAAGGCCAATTTTCAAGCTTTTTTTTCTATCATTAGAATCGCCAATTTAGGCGTCAAAGGGCTTTATCTGGTTCGATGTTAATCAGTTTGTAACAAAACAACAAATACAACCTAAAGCCCTGAGCAACACTCAGGGCTTTTTTTTTTGGAGATTTTCAAAATGAAAAAAAATAAAGTGTTCCCACTCTTTGAAGAGGTGTCACCTAATGTCTCTTTTCCTGAAAACGAAAAAAAGATTTTGAAGTTCTGGAAAGATCATGATTGCTTTCAAAAAACACTCCAAGCCACAAAAGATAAACCTTTGTTTAGCTTTTACGACGGCCCCCCTTTTGCCAATGGACTTCCCCACTATGGGCACCTCCTCCCCAACACCTTAAAAGACATTATTCCTCGATACTGGACTATGCGTGGTTACTCTGTTCCTCGACAATTTGGTTGGGATTGTCATGGCGTTCCTGTTGAATATGAGATCAATAAAACCCTCAACATCACTGGGTCTTCTCAAATTCATGAAATGGGTATCGCACACTATAATGAAGCTTGTCGTTCCAGTGTCCTTGAATATGCTTCTGAATGGGAAAAAACCATCACACGAATTGGACGTTGGGTCGATATGAAAAACGGCTATCGCACCATGGACCTTGATTACATGCAAAGCGTCTGGTGGGTGTTTCGCCAACTTTGGGACAAAGGACTCATTTATAAAGGCTATAAAGTGGTTCCGTTTTCTATTGGACTATCCACTCCCCTATCCAACTTTGAAGCCAGTCAAAATTATAAAATGGTTCAAGATCCAGCTCTCACTGTTCGTTTTAGAGTTAAAAACCGCCCTCACATGATTTTTCTTGTTTGGACAACAACCCCTTGGACTTTGCCAAGCAACCTCGCCTTGGCTGTTGGTAAAGACATCGATTACGTTCTTGTTCGTGATCCTCTTTCAAATGATCAATTCATCTTGGCAGAAAAACTTTTACCTCAATACGAAAAAAAACTAGCCCCCACAGGCAACACAAATGTTCTACAGAAATTAAAAGGACATGAGCTTTTAGGATGGGAATACGAACCCCTTTTTGATTGTTTTAAAAAATTCCGACAGCCTCTTGATGGTTATAAAAAAGCCTTTGTTGTCGTTGCTTCTGACCATGTGAATACAGAAAGTGGAACAGGTGTTGTCCACTTAGCTCCAGCATTTGGAGAAGAGGACTTCTTAACTTGCCAAAAAGCAGGACTGCCCATCGTCAATCCTATCGATGATGAAGGTGTCTTCACAAACGCTGTTCCACAGTATTTTGGGCTCCCTATTCATAAGGCTAATTTTAAAGTCATCAAAGATCTAAAATTTAAAAATGCTCTTTTTCGAGAAGACTCTATTTATCACAGCTATCCCCACTGCGAACGGACAGAAACTCCGCTCATTTACAAAGCAGTCAATAGCTGGTTTGTAAATGTTGAAAAGATAAAAACAAACCTCATTGAAAACAACAAAACCACACACTGGGTCCCTGAACACCTCCGAGACGGACGATTTGGGAACTGGCTCAATAACGCTAGAGACTGGGCGATCTCAAGAAACCGATTTTGGGGCACTCCTCTTCCTGTTTGGGAGAATCCTGAAGGTGAAAGACTTTGCATCGCATCGGCCAAAGAGCTTGAAGATAAAACAGGTCAAAAAATCGAAGATCTTCATCTTCATTTTATTGATTCTCTAGAAATTCCATCACCAACAGGGAAAAGCCCATTAAAAAGAACTCATGGTGTTTTTGATTGCTGGTTTGAGAGCGGATCAATGCCTGCAGCACAATGGGGTTATCCTTTCAATTCCGCAAAAAAAAGTTATTTTGAGCAAGGTCATCCTGCTGATTTTATTTCTGAAGGACTCGATCACACTCGAGGGTGGTTTTACACTCTCATGGTAATCAGCACCGGTGTTTGGAATAAGCCCGCCTTTAAAAACGTCTTGGTCAATGGCATCCTTCTCGATAAAGACGGCAAGAAGATGAGTAAAAGATTGAAAAACTATTCGCCCCCCGAAGTGATGTTTGATCAATATGGAGCAGACGCTATCCGCCTCTATTTGATCGACTCACCCACATTAAAAGCACAAGACTCGAAATTTATAGAAAAAGATTTAAATGAGGTTGTTCGCCGTTTTCTTCTTCGCTGGTGGAACGCCTATTCCTTTTTTGTAAGCTACGCCAACTCAGACCACTTTCATCCTTCAACATTCACAGGCTTATCACCTAACGTTTTAGATCAATGGATTATATCTCGTTTAAACAGACTCATAGAAAACCTCACCAAAGAAATGAATGCTTATCATCTCTATGCGGTTGTTCCTCTTGCTCAAAAATTTATAGAAGATTTAACAAACACCTACATTCGATTTAATCGTCGAATATTTTGGGAAGAAGGTGTTTCCCCTAAAAAGCAATGGGCTTATGATACTCTTTTCTTAGTGCTTAACACTTTTGGTCGACTTATGGCTCCACTCTCTCCTTTTATGTCAGAATCTCTCTATCAAAATTTAAAAGCTGGCTTAGCCCATCCAAAGGAAACCGTCCATCTTGAATCCTATCCCCAGAGCAACAATAAGCTTATCAATGACCCATTGGAAAATCTCGTAGAGATCATGACCGAAGTGTGCGTGCTAGGAAGAAATCTTAGAGAACAGCTCAAAATCAAAACCAAAATACCACTTAAATCCATGAAGATCTTCCATCAAGATTCTCTATTATTGAATGAACTTAAAAAATTGGAACCCTATTTTACAGAAGAGTTGAATGTCCAAAAAGTCTATTATACTATAAGACTCCCAAATCTCGTTTTTTTAAGCAAATTTATCATTAC
>CAYMLA010000397.1:0-2892 GCA_964390785.1 uncultured Bdellovibrionales bacterium
TGCTCATTTTGGTGGTCTCCATTATTCGTATTCGCTTGTGGCATGAGTTTTTGTGCAACACAGGATTTATTGGCAGATAAGTTTTGGTGTATCACAGGTTTGCAGTCTTTCTTAGCCAATAGCAGTTCTACCCACATATCGACATAAATTCTCTAATCCTTTTCGATCATTAGCTTTGATGAAAACTCCAACATGAAGAGAAAAGCCATTTTCCTTAAGTAGTCACACCGCCTGGGAAGCAAATAATAATCCTTTTGGTCTCGAATACTATGCCACTTTGTCAGCGGCATCTTCGAGTAACTCATGAATCAAGGTTTGATATGGAGTATTCTGTTTTGCTGCAATAGTTTTAAGTTTTTCAATTAACTTAGGATCTAGTCTAATTGCTATCAATTGTTTATTAGGCGTACCGGTCTTAGGCCTCCCCACTCTTCGAGCTCGCTTTATTTCATCATCTGTTAGCTCAGGCATATCATGCAAATCTAATTCTTTATCTTTCATATACTTGACGTTCTTTTTGCGTTGCCTGCCTTGCGCTGATGATTCTGATTTTTTCTTTGCCATCACGATACCTCCTAAAAGTATAAATCACCAAACAAATCCTACACTCACTTGATAGAGCAAGCCTCTTAAACCTATCTTCGTCAGCGGAATGATCCACATCAAAGACTTCTAATCCTTCAGTATCCGCAAAGCATGTTGCAGCCTCTTCAAATGAAACTTTATGCTTATCAAAGTTGCTTATAGCTTTCTGTGGATTCCAAGTGAACATAATTAATGTATATACATTAATTTAACAATTGTAAAGCAAAATTTTAAACAAAGAATCTTACACAAGAAAAAATCTTGTCATACACCAAAATTCATCCAATAATAAATTCAGTATCTTAGCGTGTAACTACAAATTGAATTTTCTATTAAAATAGTTGAAAAAACTTGTTCAAAAACCTACTGTCACCAAAACCGCAGCTCATCATTTCGGCTCAGGCAAACTGAAGTTGATCCATCGCACTTAGACTTAAAGGCTCTGCCTTACTAAGTGATGGGTGCAGTTTATTTGTATAGAATTGCTCTGTATAAAATTACAGTAAATTTGCTTCCGCCAAGATATTCCACAGCGATCCTGACGCTTTGCCGATTTTAATCATTTGTTTTATGATTAAGCTTTTTCCCGCAATTTTGGTAAAAAATGCGATTTTTAACGACTCTGTAACCTATTGAAATAATTGCCGGATGATTTTTGGTGCATTACAGGTTAAATTCAAATCTCGCTTTAAGAGCTTCTTTCACAAAGCTTTTTATGCCTATGCTGGATTTTTTTAAATCCAAGTAAATTTCATCTTCCAAGTGAACCATTAACAATATCACAGGTAAACTTTTAAAATAGAAATTCAAAGATTGTTGATGATTAATTTATTTCTGCTTTTTCAAAAAATGCATCATAGATGCTTGAAGGTTTTCCACCAAATACAGATTGAATTGTTATAGTCATAAAAATACTTTTGCCTGGCTCAGGAGTATATTTAAAATCTTTGTTTGCAAAAGCGAAGCTTGTAAATAGAGAAATTCGCTTTTCGTTTGCCATCATTAGTGGGTTAGTGGTTAAGTCAAATAGTACTCCATTGTTAAAAGGGAGGGCTTGGGATTCTGAATCTGATGGCACCATCTTATTATCATGAGAAAAATAGAAAAGGTTTTCTCTGCTAGGTGTTTGATCATCTTCACTCAAATAAAAAGAAATTCTATAGTAATCAGGAAGTGGCGGAGTGGTGCTTTCCTCAATTACAATTTTATTATACTGTTTGAACTCTTCAACTTCACTATGAATTGTGGAATCTTCAGCTATGATAAATTTTTTGACAAGCTGATATTTTCCAGTGTAATCAATCCCGTCATTTTGTGCGAAAACTAAAGAAAATTGCAAACTAGAAATAGTGAAAATAAAAAATAAAAATAATTTCATAGAAATGACACTCCCTAATATAGTTTAAAGTATTTCTTTATATTTAATTCCATTTGTTAACAAACAATTTAGAGTAAGTATAGTGGATTTAGTTTCTTTGTAATCTTTATAATGAAATGCAGCCGATACGATACTTCATTTTTTGAGAAAGTTTTTTTAACATTTTTTGCGAAAAATGCAATTTTTAACTGCCAAGTAAATTATTGAATTTATTGATGGATGAGTTTTTGTGAAAAACACGGCTAATTTTTCTATTTGTAATGTGCTTGAGACAAAGCCAATTCTTTTCTTTTTATTTCATTTCTAAAACACATAACGCGAACTCCACTTCGTTTCGTCCGCAGCCTACAGTTATTTTATAATGCTTCGATAGCTTCGATTCTTTCTTTAATATACTTTTGTTCTGACTCTGCCATACCTTGTTCAACTGCAAGCTCCAAGCTATATTGATAGGCTTTTAATGATAAGTTTTTCTTAATAGAATAATTTTTATTGCTTTCTTTAAGGTGTTTGCCCCATTGTTCATAAACATCACCAATTCCATAATGTGCCCATACAACCTTAAACTCACCAAGTCCAACTAAGTTTTCATATCTTTGCCACCAAAGCAAAGCTGTTTTTATTGTTGACTCCGCTTCTTCAAATTCTTTAAGACCATTTAAAGTCCCACCCAAATTGTTATAGGTAGTTCCCAAAGCCATGAACCTCAGCTTGTCATCCACAATATTTTCACCATAATGAATACTTTCTTTTAAAATTTTCTCAGATAAGTGCAAGTCATTCAAATAATAGGCATCAACATCCAAACTAACTAGTGCATCATGGATTTCAAAATTAGAACCATAATCCAAAACATAGAGATAACGAAAATTGTGATAGGCAAATGCTTTTATATAGTCTTTTTTACCACGATAAAACCATCCAATTTT
>CAYMLA010000398.1:0-2882 GCA_964390785.1 uncultured Bdellovibrionales bacterium
TGTGTAACTGGATCTTACAAAATTAAATCAAATTTCATGACGGATTCAAGTAATAGCTAATTCGAGGACGAACAAATCAAATCTCAGCAATAATAACAAGTTAAAATGTTAAACTTATTTTTGAACAGATTCTTAGATTGAATCGATTTGAAAATTGGCTACAGATTCTATTTTTTTAAAACAATTGTTTTAATAAATGTTTCTTTCACTCGGCCTGAACTAAGATGAGTATTTAACTCCCTTACAATAAGTTTTTTAAGAGACTCTTTCCCTGAAATTTTATTGAGTTGATCATAAGAATATTCTTCAATAACTCTTTGAAGATAATCAAGTATCTCATGTTCTCTATTTTTAATTTCAATTAATGGCTCTGCTGACATCCCCACAATGTAAAATTCAAAAATCCCCATAGGATTATCCGTTGAGCCTTGAGATGGTCTTAAATTAACAATAACTCTTGGCAAAAGAAAAACATTTCTTTTATATCGATACGAATCAAAAAAACCTTCATAACTCTCTTCAATATCTATAAACAATTCTCCATTAGCAACTTCAGCCATAGAACCAATAAAATGTTTTTTACTTATAAATCCAGGTAAGCTTCCCTTATATAATAATTGAATCAAAGCAATAAATAGAAAAATTAAGACAACAAAAGCAATCATCAAAATTTTATTCTTCCACGATGATTCTTTAATAAAAACATAATTTCGTTTTAATAAAAAAATCAAAGATTTCAAAAGTGATATTAAATTTTTTGAAAATTGTTGAGGAACTTTTTCTCCCCACTCAACAAGCCCATCTAAAATATAATTTCCCCAAACAACAAACTTCTTAAACGACAACCTTAAACGTCGTGTTATTTTTTTTAATCGAGTCAACTTTGAATCATCTTCATTAATCAATGATTCAAAATCAACAGAGTCAAACTCTTGATCCTCGTTTAAATCATCTTGAATTTCACCTAAAGAAGACACAAATTCAGGATTATCATCTTGAATAATTGTGTCGATTTCTTTTAAAGAAAACTCGCCACCCAATTCATCTGTTATTTCTTTATTATTAGGTTTTTCTTCAGGCAAAGACAAATCTCCTTATTTTTTTTAAACTCATTTTTTATAAAAACGTCTATTTCGTGGCTGCTGCAAAATAGTCAAATTTGAGCGAAGCCAACGAATCACTCTTCCGCCTTGGGCGGAAAAAAGTTGGCTGTTTTGCAGCAGCCACTACCACTATTTGACAAACGCGACCATAGACTTGCACCATCACCACAATAACACACTTTAAAAATTATCACGAGTTTATCCAAATGTCGAACGACAAAAACAATCAATAAGCCCTTAAGATAATTTCTAAATTTTCCGATCTTTAAAAAGAAGGATTAAAGTGAAAATTGAACGAAGCCAACAAAGAAGATGACTTCAAAAACGCATTAAAAAGCGATAACCACTCTGCACTCAAGGATGGAGCTTATGAAAGCATTATTTAGGGCATTATCCTCAATAAACTTAATTGTATTTATCATTTTAACAACAGGTTGCATTACAATGCAGCGTCATCATTCAACGGAGATCAATGAATTTTCCTATTTAAAAGATTATAGTCAAACTCTTAAAGAAAAAGCCCTTTACCAAAACAGCTTAGCAGCTCAAGAAATAGGACTAGACCCCAATCGAACATTAAGCGAAATAGAAAAAAAATATTTAGAACGCCATCTCTATGTAAAAAAACTTGAATCTAATCTCATCGGCGAAGAAGAAAGAAAACTCTACTTCAAATTAAAGCCCTATTTGAACAGTCAATCTGAGCAAATTCAATTTTTAAAAATTGAAGGTCTCGATGCAAAAAAAAATTGGGCTCACAACCGCTCTATCTTTGAAAGAAACTCCAACTTTACACCTGAAATTGAAAACTTAATTGCAGATAAAGACATCACACTTCGCATGCCTCAATCCGCTGTTATCGCGAGCTGGGGAGAACCAAAACTTCGAGAAATCGCAGGAAATCCTCTATATCAAAATGAAAAATGGACTTATTCTGTCCAAGTTCCAACAGAAACAGGGTATATCACTGAAACTCGAATTCTCTATTTTGAAAGTGGCCGAATTATTGGTTGGGATAAATATTAATCACAATTATCTTTAAAAATTGACTTTAAATATTTATCTTTTAATTTTGTTTTTTCTCGAACAATCTTTTCAACAGCTTCGAATTGGCTTATTTCACCGTGCTTAAGCTCTAAAAAAACATCATGTTCTAAATCTGGACGCGTTTCCCTTATTCGCCAGTGTTCAGGCCAAAGATTATCATCTGAATTACTTCCTCCTATAGACAACGGAATAAAATGATCAATGATATAATCTTTTCGACAGCGGCGCGGAACATCATATTCATCATAAATTTTCTGTTTTCTATGCCTATCGACATTACGTTTACAATAAGGGATTCTTTCTGAATATCGAAAACATGAAAAATCAGGATCAGACTTTGAACACAAATCTCCATTTGTCAATTCTGAATCAGGAATCAATGGAAAGCCAAAATCCGAATCAAAACTCAATGCATTAGATTGAAAACTCAAAACGCCAATTAGAAAAAAACAAACAACCCACTTGAAATGCATTTTCCCTCCTTAGTTAGTCATTTAAGGTGACCTGTAGAAACGCCGAACCTTATTATCGGCTTATAAGAATTGCTGTAAATTTTACAAAAAGGTATAAATGAGTCAATGATAGAATTTCTAAATTTCTATTTTTACAAAGACAATGCCCTGTGTTGCTTTGATTATGCGCTACAATAAACTCTAAATAAGGCCAACGAAAACGTTGTTTTATACTATAAGACTCCCAGATCTCGTTTTTTTAAGCAAATTTATCATTACG
>CAYMLA010000399.1:0-2879 GCA_964390785.1 uncultured Bdellovibrionales bacterium
ATTGGCTAACCTTGTTGAGTCATCTCTATCAAAAGTCTTCTGAGATAGGGGAGTGAATAGAAAACATAAATATTGTAAGAAATTTGATGAAAACCAATTAGCTTAAAAGCTATTTAAGGAATACTTCATGAAGAGAAAGTTTGATTTTAAGTATATTAAACATATCAAAGCCAATTTTAAGATTGTTTTTTTAAATCACTTTACTCGAATAGAAAATTTAAATAATATTTTAAAATGTCGAATGTTGATTGCTAAAGCTCGACTCAATAGGGGTGATTATTATGATATTTCTGATCCAAAAATTCAAAGTGCGCGTGAAAATATTAAAGTACTAGATTCAGGAAAAAATCTTAGTGAGTTTGTTCCGTTATACTTTTGTGTTGCATCGCCTATGATTTCAAGATTGAGAAAACACAATAAAGATATTATCTATTTACAATTTGCTTTAGACTTGCTTAAAAATGATGGAATTTTTATTACAGATGGCAATGCGCGCAACAATAGCACCATATTCTATAAATTCAAAGGTGTTGAGACCTTAAGTAACCTTGATGTAAAGGCTATAAATACCCGAAACTATGCTTTAAATGAGGAAACGAAGCGAAAAAAACAAGCCGAAGCTCTTATACCAGAAAAGGTTGAATTATCTTATCTTTATAATATCGCTTGTTTTGGTGAGCATGCTAAGAGTCAGGTTGTTCAAATTTTAGATGGATTTGGCTTAAAAAATGCAGTAAAAATAAGCGAAAGTAAACACTTTTACTATGACTGAATTTTAAGATTTAAGGAGTAAAAATTGGTTACAGTTTTAACAGGTGACATTTTTAGTGCAAACACTCAAGTAATTACAAATCCCATTAACTGTAAAGGAGTTATGGGCAAGGGATTGGCAGCACAGTTTAAAGTAAAGTTTCCAGAAATGTTCCATGATTATAAAGTTAGATGCTCTCGTGGAGAGGTTAAAATTGGTGAACCCTATTTATGGCAAGATAATGAATACGAGGTTCTTAATTTTCCGACCAAAGATAATTGGCAAAATTCTTCCAAAATAGATTATATTGATTCAGGATTACAGTATCTTGTAAATAATTATCAAAATATGGGAATTTGTACTTTAGCATTACCTGCTCTTGGCTGTGGTTTGGGAGGTTTAGAACTTTCCGATGTCTTTAGATTAGTGGAGAAATATTTTAAGGATCTTCAAGATATTGAGGTATTCTTGTATGTTCCCAGTCAAGCAGACTTAAGAAGCCTTAGTGATGAGGGCTTTAACCAAAGTTCTCAAAATGAGGTTGAGGGACTTGCTGCTTCTTTATAGAGAATTAGAGACTCCATCGTAGTCCGGTATCGGGTAGCTCCAGCCTGCTACCAGACTGAAGCTACCCGATACAGGTTTTTCATGGTTCTTGCTTTCCAACTGTAATATGCCTATATTGAAAAATTGCTCATGCTGCATTACTGGCAACAAGGGCTGAAGTTTTTTTTTAAAAAAACTATTACATTTTTTAGAAAGGGATTCAAACATGAAATACGTCTATCACTTCAAAAAGCCCTCTATGGTAGGCACTATTCTATATCCACTCAATGAACTGAAGATGCATCACCCTAAATGCTTCAAGATACATGTTAAGAAATACGATGAGCGAGAGGATTAATGAGTGGGTTTGCGATGATGTACTTTCAAGAGCCGTGTAATGCACAAAAATTCATCCATTAACAAATTCAATAAGTTACTTAATGATTATGACTTTAACTCCTGTGTATCTCGAATTCTTATGAATTGAAAGTGTTGTGAAATACAACACTGTTGCTTTTAGCTGACTATTTGATTTCACATTTAAATTTATTACAAGTGCATGATTTAATAGAAAAATTATGGTGCCTCCAGATTTGCATATTAATTCGAGACCAACATGCGATAATGTTATAAAAAGTTATTGAATGTTATAAAAATTTATGTTATACTAACGGTAGGAGTTGTATGGAAATTATTATAACAGAATGGGCATTACAAAGTTATGTGGGGTTGAAGTCCAAGGGTACCTTCAGTGACGATGAATATAAAAACATGCTAAGACCAGATGTTGAGTTACTTAAAACTGACGATCCTTTTGATGTGAATCACCCAAAATTTGGTAATGACAAATTCTGGGGACCGGCAAAGAGCAAGGGCTTGGTTATTCGATATGGGTACAAGATGAAATGGCACAATTTGGGCTCTGGGAAAATTCAATTGAGATTGTGTGTAGTTATTGTTGAAACTAAATTGGAAGGAAAAAAAGAACAACGATCATTTATTTGCAATTCGTATGTAAAGAACGATAAGACTGAAAAACGAGAGATGGCTAGGATTAAAACGAAGATTAGAAAAATAATTGATGGAACCTACGTCTATAGGGGTAAATTATGAGCGATTTTATAACAACTGACGAACAGAAAGTAAAAATATACACAGTCGCAGCCACCATGAAACAAAGTGGCTTGTCTGATAGTTTCATTTCTAGTGCTGTAAAACTAGCGGAGTATTACGAAGGTGTTTTTGATCTGTTTGAATTATGGGCTGAAGAGGATGATTCTCAAGAGAGAGAAAATATTGTTGCTGATATCCAAGATGAAATTGATGAGTATCGAGAACAACCTAATGAGCCTTTGAGGAAACCCTACATTTCTTATAAAGATTTAGAGGGAATTGCGAAAGATATTAGGTCGTATAAAGATTTTCTTCGAAGCAAGGTTGATAATTGGGGTGGAATTTCAAAGCTAGCAGCAGAAACAGGAATACCTCAGCCATCATTGAGTAGATTTTTTAGTTCTAAATCAATGCCACGAAGAACAACTATTTATAAAATTGCCAATGCCCTAAATTTGTCTGAGGCTGA
>CAYMLA010000400.1:0-2874 GCA_964390785.1 uncultured Bdellovibrionales bacterium
TGCGTAATGATAAATTTGCTTAAAAAAACGAGATTTGGGAGTCTTATAGTATAAGGTGGCCGCTGAGATTCCCACTCATGGAACAGGATCAAAAATTATCGCTGTATCTCCTTATCCTGATAGCTTAGGGCGCACGGTTGCTTATGTGAGTAACTGGTTTTCTCGAAATATATCGATCATTGATGTTTCTACGGATAAACTTGAGGCCGCTTCTCGCTCTCATCAGTTTGGACAAGTTAATGAAAATCTTTTTATTAAAACACTTCACATCCCTTCGAATTCTTCTCGACAGGGAAATGGGCGTTTCGGGATTGCTTCTCGGGGGATTGCTTTCACGCATGATGGCACTTTGGGTATTGTTACAAACTTTGATTCGCAATCTGTGTTTATTGTTGATGCCAAAACGCATGAGCCTTTGGTTGAGTTGCCACCTGTTCCAAGAAAGTATGATGGCCCTTCGAGCATGAGACATGTTGTTATCACTGATGATGATCAACTGGCCTATATTTCAATGATGGGACAAAACTCTATTCTCAAGGTTGATTTATCTCGTCTTAAGCAGATCGTAAGAGAAAATTACCATGGTGAGTATGTTCACCTCAGTCAATGGGTGTGGGATGAGATTCTATTGGACTGGGGAAATTCACAAAAGTATCTTCCAACGAATTTCTTGTCTCCTGAACACACCAGACCTGCTTCAGCTAGAAATGGTGAGACAGCACAAGCTCATCCCAACACCATCGTGCTTGATCCTAGATCAGGCCAACGATATCTCTATGTTTCTAATCGAACAACTGATCTCTCTGAGGGAAAAGTTGATGTCATCGATACCTACACGGGAAAGATTATTTTCACCCTAGGATCAGGCCATCATCCAACAGCTTTGGCAATCTCTCCTGATGGTCAGATTGTTGTTTCTTCGGAGTTTTCTTCATCAAAGCCTTTGTTAAGGTTTTATAATGTAGGGTACCTCACAGAAGTCTATGAGGAGCTTCTACAAAGTGGTCAACTTCAATAATCATTTGTAGCAGTTACATTTCAAAAACTTATCTGTGTGGTTGGTATTTTTCAAATTAGGTGGTGAATAATGAATATTTTCTCTTTGTTTATTTTTAATCTTATCTTTTTATTTTTAATTCTAGCGGGGGCAAGTCAAGACTTGCTTCAAAGAGCTTTAACAGATCATTTTAATAGATCGTTTTTAGAGGCGGCTGTTCAATCGAAAAAAATGGAATATGAAAGTGCAGAATCACTTTTGATGGGGTTAATTAGAACTCATTCGAAAGAAAGTGTTTGTGCGGCCTTTAACTCTTTAAACAATGATGTTATCCTCCACTTTGAAGATGCTCTTCATGTGGTGACGTCAATTTATGCTGATTCCTGCTTGGACGAAGTGAGGGAAGTGGCAAATTGGATTTACGAAGTAAAGAGGGAAAAAATCTATTCTGCCATGAACGACAACTCCATTTATTCGATCGAATCAACTTGGGGGCCTAGTCGAGAAATTTATGTTAATCCAGTGGACTACCCCCATTTGGCCGGTCCTCATCCATCAGTTCCCGGACTGCATCAGGGCGATGTTGTTCTTACTTTTGATGATAGACCTTATCAGAATCCTTATAGCAAAGATCCGAGTTCAAAGTATTACAAACAAAACACGACACAGATGGTTCTTGATGTTTTGACGGAAGAAAACACACAGGTTTTATTTTTTCTACTAGGAAGTCAATTGGGTGATTTTCAAGATAAAATTATTCATCCCTTTTATTTAGGACACACACTAGGGAGTCATAGTTATAGTCACAAAAACATGTCTCAAATTTCTTCTTCTTCTGCAGAGCGAGATATTTTAAAGGGACGACAAGCAATATGGGATGCGTTTTCAATAGATTCTCCTTTTTTCCGTTTTCCTTTTGGAGGTGAGTCGGGTCGTCTTGACATAGTGAGGAGAAATCAAATGACTTCTTTTCATTGGGAATCACTTTAAAAAATCCAAAGCAGGTGTACCTCAGGAGAATAACCTCGCTTTAAACCATTGATCACGCTGATTTATGATAAGAAAAAGAACAAGTGATCCCAATATACCAAAAATATTTGGATCTAATCCTAGAGGTAAATTGATTTCTAAAAGACTTAAAGTAACAGTGATGCTGCCACCGAAAAGCATTGAAAATACAGCTGCATTTTGAGATCGAGACCGAAAAAAAAGGGCCATCACGAGCGGTATGAACAAACCACTGACCATGAATGCATAAGAGTACAGCATGAGATCCAGAACGCTCTTCATTTGAGAGGCGAGCAACACAGCTAATAGACCAAGTAATACGGTTGCCAATTGCGAAATTCTAACAATGGATTTGGTTTTGATATTTGTTTTTAAGCGCATGATAAAATCTGAGACCAAAGTTCCTGACGCAACAAGAAGACAGCTATCTGCTGTTGATAGAATGGCTGAAAAATAAGCGGACAAAAGAAGCCCCAAAAGTCCTGCTGGAATAATGGTTTTCAGAATCAAGGGTAAAGCCATCTCAGGATCAACAGCTCCACTGAGAGCTGTCGTGTCCAACACTCCCATATTGAAAGCGGCTTTAGCCATCACCCCCATAACAACGCCTAAAAAAGCCATTGTAGGCCACTCCAAAAGACCCGCAATATACCACGCTTTTTGAGCTTTTTTTATTGAAGAACAAGAAAAAATTCTCTGGTAAAGAGTCATAGCAACAAACCAAATAGGCACAATCGTGACCATCCAATTGATAAAAGTGATCCAGGTGATTTCAGTGAGAGAAAAGTAATGGTCTGGAAGAACACGTTGTATCTCCTGCCATCCTCCGAGTTCGAAATAAGTTAACGGAAGCCCAATCCCACCTATTC
>CAYMLA010000401.1:0-2874 GCA_964390785.1 uncultured Bdellovibrionales bacterium
GGGGCAAGGAAGTCAATGTGTTGGCATGGGACAATATCTTTATAATAATTTTAACATTGCTAAACACTGTTTTGAAGAAGCCTGTGATTCTATTTCAGTTGATTTAAAAAAACTTTGCTTTGATGGACCAGAATCTGACTTAAAATTAACCGAAAACACTCAACCTTGTATTCTAACCGTTTCAATCGCGACACTAAGAACGCTAGAATCTCTTATCAATATCCAATGGAGCGCAAGCACTGGGCACTCCATTGGTGAATACGCTGCTGTATGTGCTTCAGATTCTGCTCGCTTCCCCGATCTTGTTCAAGCCGTTCGTATTAGAGGACAAGCCATGCAGCAAGCTGTCCCTGTTGGACGAGGAGCAATGATTGCCATTCTAGGACTTAATCAATCTCAAGTTGAACAGCTTTGTCAATGGGCTGAAATCGAAAGCGGTTTTTCTCCCATCCAAGCCGCCAATATCAATTCACCTGAACAGATTGTCATCAGTGGTTCTCAACAAGGACTTGAATGGCTGCAATCTCATTATACAAATGAAATTTTCAAAAACCCTCCGAAACGCATCAAATTTATACCTTTAAATGTTTCAGCCCCTTTTCATTGTTCACTCATGAAACCAGCAGAAAAAATCATGGATGAAACCTTAAATAAAATAGAGTTTAAAGATACTCAAATTCCAGTGATTCAAAACATTCATGCAAAAGAAACAATAAAAGGCTCTGAAATTCGAAAAAATCTTATCGCTCAAGTGAGCGCACCTGTGCTCTGGAGCCAATGCGTTAATCGCTTAAAAGAGATGGAAATTCAAAACGTTATTGAGCTTGGCAGCCAAAAGATCTTAACCTCACTTGTAAAAAAAATTGACTCCACCTATTTCAAGACTTTCACTATCAATGCTCTTGATGACATCAAAGATTTTGAACAAAATTGGACACTTCTTTCAAACAAAGGAAATCAATAAATGCCTTCATTCTCAACATCCCCTCACCCCCATTCTCATCGCCTCGATGGAAAAACTGTTTTAGTCACCGGAGGAAGTCGAGGAATAGGAGCAGCAATTGCAAAAGAATTAGCTCAAAATGGAGCCCGAGTGGCCATCACTTTTTCAACTCAAGAAAGCAAAGCTCAAGATGTGCTTAAAACACTCACGGGTGAAGGTCATTTATGCTTTCGTTTAGATGTTACTAACGAAGAGTCTGTTTGTTCTTGTTTCTCCCAAGTCATTGAAGGCTTTGGCCACCTTGATGCTCTTGTAAACAATGCAGGAATAACAAAAGACCAAATTCTTTTACGCATGAGCCTTGACGATTTTGATCATGTCATCACAACCAATCTTCGAGGAACATTTCTTTGCACAAAACAAGCCGCTAAACATATGCTTAAAAATAAAGCTGGTTCCATTGTCAACATCACCAGTATCATTGGACAAATTGGAAATATTGGCCAAGCCAACTATGCCGCCAGTAAAGCAGGAATTGAAGGGTTCTCAAAATCAGTTGCTTTAGAATTAGCTCGAAAAAATATTCGAATCAATTGCATCGCTCCTGGTTTTATAAAAACTGATATGACTGATCAAATTTCAGAAGCTGTACGAGAAGAAATGTTAAAAAAAATCCCCATGCATCGTCTTGCTGAAGCTAACAACGTGGGTCAAGCCGTCACTTTTTTAATCAGTGACGAATCAAATTACGTTACAGGACAAACGATTAATGTTAATGGTGGATTATTTATGAATTGATTTTTTTTGGAGGTAAAAAAATGGCAAGTTTAAATCAAATTAAAGACATTATTGTAGAACAACTTGGAGTTGATTCTGAACGAGTTACACCGAATGCATCATTTATTGATGACCTTGGAGCAGACTCTTTGGATATTGTTGAACTCGTTATGGCAATGGAAGAAGCTTTTGAAATTGAAATTCCAGATGAAGAAGCTGAAAAATTAAAAACCGTTCAAGATGTTCATAATTATCTTGAAACAAAAAACAAATAGTTAGTGGCTGTTTTGCAGCAGCCACTAGTTGTTGGCCGTTTTGCAACAGCCACTAAATTGTGGCTGCTGTGAAATAAGAAAAATGACTGTTGATATGTGGTCATATTAGAGGCGTGTGAGTTCAAATCGAATAAGTCGCACATAAAGTGTGTCGCAGTTAGATTTGAGCGGTTGCTTTATTACAAACTTATTTTGCAAAATGGGAAATTGATTTTATGAAAACAAAACCCCATCATTTTTCATCTCAACGACGTGTCGTTGTTACAGGAATGGGAATAGTTTCACCGGTTGGTCATTCCCTCAACGAAAATTGGGAAAATATTTCTTCTGGCCAAAGCGGCATTTCATTAATTACTCAATTTGAAACTGAAAAATTCAATGTCAAAATTGCTGGTGAAGTTAAAAATTTTGATATTGATTCCTTTATTCCTAAAAAAGAACAAAAAAAAATGGGCCGTTTCATTCATTTCGCCCTTGCTTGTGCTCAAATGGCCCAAGCTGATTCTCAATTAATCATTAAAGAATCTGAAAAAGAACGCATTGGAACGATTGTCGGTGTTGGAATTGGAGGCTTACCTAATATTCAACAGTCCCAAGATCTCTTATCTCAAAAAGGCCCTTCTCGATTGACTCCCTTTTTTATTCCAATGGTTATCTCGAACTTAGCGGCTGGACAAATCAGTCTCTTAACTGGAGCAAAAGGACCCAATTACTGCATCACTTCAGCTTGCGCTTCGGGAGCTCATTCGATCATCGATGGTGTTAGACTCATTCGAGAAAATCACTGTGATGTTATTTTTGCTGGAGGAACTGAATCAGCCATTTGCGAATTGGCTATCGCCGGTTTTTCATCAATGAAAGCCCTTTCAACTCAAAACG
>CAYMLA010000402.1:0-2862 GCA_964390785.1 uncultured Bdellovibrionales bacterium
TGTAATTGAATGTCTTTGATAACTCCAATATTTATACCCGCCATTTTAAGAGCACTGTTTTTAACCAGTCCACTCGCGTCGGGCAATAAAAACCAAACTTTTTGAGGGTTTCCAAGAAAGCTCGGATCTTCACTGACTTGCATTGACATAACGGCAGTCAAGCTTGCTACAATAAACACCAATAAGCCAACTTTAAATTCCACCGAACCAGGTAATGTCATTTTTTGTTTAATCCCTTGTTAACAAATCGGCGAATAAACTCATTTTCTGAATTCATAAATTCTTCAGGCGTTCCAAATAAAAGCACAGCTCCATTATCTAACATCGCAATATAATTTCCAATCCTAAAAGCCGCAGCTAGATCATGGGATACCACGACGGAAGTAATGCCCTTTCTGTCCTCATGAGTATTTAAAATAAGCTCATCCACCATTTCAGTTCTAATCGGATCTAGACCTGTTGTCGGTTCATCATAAAATAATATGTCAGGATCTAAAGCAATAGCTCGAGCCAAACCAACCCTTTTCCTCATCCCTCCGCTTAATTCACCAGGAAGTTTATTGTAATGTTTATCCTCAAAAGCCACTTGTTTTAGTTTTAAATCAGCTATATTTTTAATCTGTTCAAGACTTAAGTCTTTCCTATGTTCATAAATAGGAAAACAAACGTTTTCTAAAACCGTCATATCATCAAATAACGCAGAACCTTGAAACAAAACTCCAAACTGTGTCCGAAACTTAGCCCATTGTTGATTGCCTAATGTCGACAAATCTCGACCCAAAACCTCTATTCGACCAGAAGTTGGTTTTAAAATTCCCAAAATATGTTTAAGCAGCACACTTTTCCCTGTGCCACTAAAACCAATAATCATTGTAATTTTACTTTTTGGGATCTCAAGATTAAGACCTTTCAATATATAATCTTTACCATCAAAAGTCTTATAAACATCTTGTATTGAAATAGCCGATTCTTGAAAACTCATGAAAAACTATCCTGTCATTAAATAATAAAATCGTATAAACATAGTTAAAAAATAATCAGAAATAATAATTAAAACCATGCTTATAACAACACCCTGATTAGTCGCTTCTCCAACTCCTTTTGCTCCTCCTGATGTAAAAAAACCTTTATAGGTACAAATCACAGAAAAAATTCCTCCAAAAACAGCTGATTTAAATAATCCCTCATTAATATGAGCCGGTTTTAATGTGCTTTTAATTTTATCCCAAAAAATCGCTTCATCAAGTTCAAGCATTTTTACTACTAAGAAATAAGCACCTAAAATGGCTACAAAATCAAAAATTGCTGTCAGAACTGGCATTGACAAAATTGAGGCAAAAATTCTTGGTGCAACAAGATATTGTTTAGCATTTATTCCCATCACTTCAAGAGCATCAATTTGCTCATTGACCCGCATTGTTCCTAAACGAGCAGCCATAGCACCACCAGCTCGAGCAGCAACAATCAATCCTGTCAAAACTGGCCCTAATTCTCGCGTAATACCCAACGCAACCGTAGGACCAACAAGATTAACCGCATTAACCAATTTAAAGCCCAAATAAATTTGAAATGATAATGCAAGACCAACAAATAAACTTGTTAATACAATAATAAAAACAGATTTGTTTCCAACAAATTCCATGTGACGAATAATTTCAGAATACCGAAAAGGACGATAAAAAAAAGACCGAACAGATTCATAACAAAACAAGCCAATACGACCAACTTCACTCACAGAGAGAACGATGAACAATCCAAAATGCTGAATTATTTCATATAAATATGCTTTTATTGTTTTTAACACCAAAATGCTTCACCCAAAACATATTTATCTCTATTCACTATAACTCGAGGAACCCTCACTCCTATTCCAGTCAAAATTTCCCAAGAAATTGTTCCTGCCCAACAAGCTAATTCGTCTGCCAACAAACTATTCTCCCCTTGAGAACCCAATACAACAACTTCATCCCCAATTTTGGGATGATGATTTTCTATAACTGAAGATAAATCAATCAAAGAAAAATCCATACACACATTTCCAATAACTGGAACTTTTTCTCCTTTAAACAAAACAAAAGCCCGATTTGAAAAAGATCTCGAATATCCATCCGCATATCCAATAGGAAGAACAGCAACAGTGGATTTTTTTTTCGCTATCCACGTTGCTCCATAAGAAACAATTTCCCCTGGATTCAAATCATGAATTGCAATAATTGCTGTTTTTAATGTCATAACAGGTCTTAAGTCTAGTTGATACGAATAACTTAAACCAGGTGGAACCAAACCGTACAAAGCCAACCCTGGTCTTACACCAATAGGCCAACCATAACCATTAGGAAAAGAAATTTGATTTTGATAACAATAATAATAATTAATCAGCCCTGCACTATTGAGTATATGAACATCTTGTACCTCACGCTCGAACAACTCTTTAATGGGCAAAAAACGACGAAGCTGATGATCTGTCGATTCTCCTTCAACACCTGCATTTTCAGCCGAATACAAATGAGTGCAAACACCTTCAATATGCATCTGAGTTTGAGAAATAAATTTTTTTATTGATTGAGCTTCTGAAACACTAAAACCCAATCGATTCATGCCCGTCGAAAACTTTAAATGAATTGGAAATTGAGTCCTCGTGCCTCTCAACACTGAGTTAAGAGCTTCAAGCTGAAACCAACTGCTCACAACAGGAGTCATTTTATGTTCTATGCAAACTTTTGCCCCCATCTCACCAACCCCACCAAAAACAAGAATTCTCCCATCAAGACCGGCATTTCTGAGCACAATACCTTCTTCAATAAGACTAACACCAAGAGCTGAAATTCCCATTTGAGTCAAAACATCTGAAACAATAAAACC
>CAYMLA010000403.1:0-2859 GCA_964390785.1 uncultured Bdellovibrionales bacterium
TCGAGCAGCGATAAAAGTTCTTGGTCAACGAAAAATGAACTCTTACATAAATCAGCAAATGGGTTTTTTAAAAACTTAAGCTTGAATGTTTCAATATTCAAAACAAAACACCCCTAAACAGGATTCATGACTCAATCAAGTTGAAATTTGGCATAATGCAGAAAAATGTCGAAGGACTTAAGCCGGGCTGTACTAGTGGCTGTTGAGCTAAAGTTTAAGTTTTGTCTTAGCCATTCTTTGACTTGATTATGTCTTGGCTGTTGCAAAACAGCCACTATGTCTTAATGCATTATTTAATTCAACACAGAACTTGACCAAAGTGACAGGGTCTCAACTTTAGTTATATGATGATCCTGTTATGCTTATTTTTCGATTTTTTATCATTTTTATTTTTTTTATGGGTTCGTCTCCTTTTGGTTTGGCTCAACTGTCTGATCCTTTTTTAGAAGATTTGATTCATTCCGGATATCAACCCAAAGGTTATCTGCAACTCGAAGTAGCTTATGAAGAACAAAATGAAAGCAATGTTTTTCTTGGACGCATTCACAATAACACCATTCAATGGTTGAATGCCGATCAGGAGTTGATCACCTATGAATTTGGTCCTTCAAAACGAATCATAGAACCAGAAAAACCGACCGTCGCTTTGCCTAAAAAAAAACTTAGCCCTTCCGTTTTGAGAAAAGAAAAATTACGATTGCCTCATACTGTCTATCAAGCTCATCCCACCGACTTAGATCACACGGCTGTTTTTTTTGAAATGACTTCTCAAGAAATGAATCAATGCACAAACTTAAAGACTTTTAAAAATTTTATTTCTCAACTTCATCTTTTAAAAGGTGTGACCGACACTTTCGAGGTCACTGTTGCTAATAGCAATCAAATCAAATGTGGTTTTAAAGTTTTAGAACATATTTTAAAAAAGGGCTTTCGAGCCTATGTCGCCATTGGAAAACTTCCTAAGGGAGGCTTAAGTGCGCGTGCCTATCTTAAAACAGGAAGACCACAAAGAACAGATGATCCCGATGATTATTTTTCGGACTCTCTCCGCCAACGCCAACAATTTGATGAATTTGTTGTGAACATTTCAACACAAGGAGGATTGAACTTTCAATTGCGTCCCAACTTAGATGGTTTTTTTATGCGCAGCTTTTCGCCCATGGAAATCCAACGACTTTTCCCTCTGAAAGTTGAAGTCCTTAATCGAAACAAAAAAGTGGCCAGTTTTCAAACCAAAGAAATTCCTCGTTTCACTTTAGGCTCACATTCTAAAATGTTTTTTGACACCGATTTTTTGCGTGTGATCAAAAACAATTGGGATTCAGCTCGAATCATGAAAATTTCACCTGATTATTTAGCCGATCTTTTGAAAAAAAAAGAAAAAGAGTTTAACAAATTCCGCTTCTTTATGGGCTTTCACACCTTGCTTCTTCGCGATAACAAGAACAATAAAGACTTTTTTATTCCCCTCATGATTTCTAATCGTTATACAGCGACATCAAAAATCTTTTTTCAATCGGATGCCGTTGTTCCTTACTCAACAGATCCTTCTTTGGTTTACTCACGAATCGATATTGATGCCAATTATTGGATTGTCGGAGAAGAATCTCGTTGGTATGCCAAAAAATCTCGTCGCTACAATTGGGGAGTTGGACTAGGAGGCTTTTTTCTCCATTTTGATCCGCAAGACCGAAAAAAACTCAGTGGACTGCTCTTAACAGACTTTATGGGAATTTATTTAAATCATATTTTTGAAATCATTATTGAACATCACAAATGGAAAGTGTTTCTTGAATCTGAAATCTCTCCCGTTCCCGAAACCCAATTCACCACTCAATCTCTCTCCTGGGGAACAAGCTTGGGAACTCAATATTGCTTAAAATTTGATAGTTGCTTCGTTTTGCAAGCAATCATCAATAAATATGAAATCTCATTGATTAACCAACCCTCTCTTGAAACTCACACCCAACAAATTAATTTTGGTTATCGCTTTTCTTTTGATTAAGGATTGTATTGACATTCTGTACATATCTGTACAGAATAAACTAACTGGAAAGTAGATAAAAACTCGACTGAACTGAAAAAAACATTTGGCAGCAAAACCGAAAAGCCGGTGCATAAATTATGCAAGTCCGGCTCTAAAAGGAGCGGAGGTCAATAACGTCCTCTATTTACTTGATGAATAAGCCTATTTCTCAAATTCTAAGAAATAATGAGTTGATCTATCATTCTAAGGATCTCGGTGTCTTGTGGGGAATATCCAATCAAAATACCTTGTATACAACTTTGAAACGCTATTGTCAGAAAGGACTATTGTTTAGAATCTATAAAGGCATGTATTCAATCAAACCCATCAACGAAATACATCCATGGCTAATTGGTATAAAAGCTATTCATAATTATGCATACATTAGTACAGAAACCGTTTTAATACAAGAGGGGTTACTTATGCAAGACATTCCGTATATCACTCTCGTGTGCTCACAATCAAAGGAATTTGAAATAGCTGGACATAAATACCGCTCTCGTCAATTGCAAGACAAGTTTTTATTTCAAAATACAGGTCTAAAATTGAAAAATGGAGTCCTCTGTGCAACACCCCAAAGAGCTCTCGCTGACCTTCTCTATTTTAACCCACTTATCCATATAGACAATCAAACAGCATATAAAAGGTTAAATGTTTCGAAACTTCAAAAGGAGATGGGATATAATGTTTCTACCCAACCCTAAAGATGCTATTCATAAAGCATGGCTTTATCGAATATTGATGGCAATTGCAGATGATCTTCTTCTTGCACAGTGTCTTATACTATAAGACTCTCAGATCTCGTTTTTTTAAGCAAATTTATCATTACGCAA
>CAYMLA010000404.1:0-2852 GCA_964390785.1 uncultured Bdellovibrionales bacterium
GCAATGTCGTGGCGAATAATGTGGTGACTTACGCCAAGCTGCAAGATGTTTCCGCCGTTCGACACATGAAATTTTTAAATGCGATTACAGCAAATAGAGAGGTAAAAATTTATGAAAGCCATCGGAATTGATCTTGGTACAACAAACTCAATCGTTGCAGGAAAAAAAATAGGTGTGGAATTTTTTGCTGATGAAACGGGAGAAGTATTGTTACCATCGTTTGTTGCATTTTCAAATAAGAAAAAAGAAGGTGAAAAAGTAAATGCGCCATTAGTAGGACAATGTGCAAAAGATTTTCAAAAGTATAATCCGCAAAATACTTTTTTTAATGTAAAGCGATTAATTGGGCGAAATTTTGAAGAAGCAGAAGTGCAAAATATTATTTCTAACAATTTAGTGTCTTATGTTATTAAATCTTTTGGAAAACTAAAAAAAGGAACCGTTTGTTTAGAGGTGTCAACCCAGGAAGGACAAACTGAGTTTTTTCCAGAGGATTTATCTAGTCTGATTCTAAAAAAGTTGATCGAGCGAGTTCCAGAAGCAAAAGAAATTGAAAAAGTGGTGCTTACGGTTCCTGCTTATTTTAATGATCGTCAAAAACACGCGACTAAAGTAGCTGCAGCTAAGGCAGGAATACCAAAGTGCCATTTGATTTCGGAGCCTACTGTTGCTGCGATTTCATTTGGTTTGAGTGAATTAGAGGGCAAAGGTTCACAAAATGTTTTAGTGTTTGACTTTGGTGGAGGGACTCTTGACATCTCAGCCCTTTCTATTGGGGGGCAAAACATTGTTGAGCTGGGTAAAATTGGAGATATGTGGTTGGGTGGAGTTGATATTGATGAACAGATTCTAGGTTGGGTTCTTGATCAGGCCAAACAACAAGAAGATTATGATTTTGCCAGTCAATTGCATAAAATGGACGTAGAAAAAAGAATGTTTTGTTTGTCACAGTTAAGAAGTATGAGTGAAGAAGTTAAAATCTCACTTTCAACAAAGTTGTCGCAGCCCTTTTTTATATCAGGCATGTTTGAAGATGACGGTGTTCCGGTTGACACCTCGATTGAAGTTACTAGGGAGCATTTAGAGGCTTTACTTGCTTCTAAAATGGATAAGATTAGAAAGTTAATCTCTCAGTTGCTGAGTGATTTAATCATGAAAGCGGATGATTTTGATGCGGTTTTAATGGTAGGAGGAAGCTCACAAATTCCATTGGTTAAAACGACCTTATGCCAAATTTTTCCAGAAAACATTGTAAGACTTCATGAGAGGCCAATGTTAGCTATTGCTGAAGGCGCAGCTATTGCCGCTAGTTTGGTTGAGGATAGCTTTTCCAAGGCCAACATTTTTATATCTGCCGCACATGATTATTATTTGGATAATCCCATGGGTGATGAGCCAGTTTTATTGATTAGTAGGAACACTCCGTTACCTGCAAAAAAAGCACTCTCTATGAGAACTATTTCAGATAGCCAGATGTTGCTTAATTTTAGATTTTTAAATCAATATGAATCATATTCTGATGAAGTTGGCAAAGTGTGGTTAAACATTAAAGATGTGGATTTTCTAGATAAGGATGCCGATAAAGATGCAACAGATGAAAAACGTGGTATTGAATTTGTTTTTGAATTTGCGATTAATGAGGATAATTTAATCAGTGTGACTTGTAAGAATGAAAAAACTAAAAAAGCGATTGTTAGTCAAGTATCTAGAGGCAAGCACGATAGTATGTGGTATGATAAAGTTGCTCGCTTTGTGGAAAAAGCAAATAAGAGCGACAAGCTAAATAATAGATTTGAGGCTGAAGAACAAATTTCTTCCCTAGTTCCAAAGATAAATCAAGTAATTCATCCTCAAACTGAGGACTTAAATGAAGTTATAGAAGATCAAATTAGTACAAAGTTTAAATTTGCTGAAGATACTTTCCGTAATAATTTGTGTCCTAGTTTGCAATATTATTTTACTAAAAGTGTTATTAATAAAATTGCCTCGAATGAGTCCAGCAGCGGTGTTGCTAGAGATTCTTATAAGGAGCATAAGCAAAAATTAAATGAAGTTAAACGTTTGCTTGATTGTGGTTTAGGCACTTCAAAAGAATTAGTTAATCAATTAGACGACTTAAATATAAAACTTAAAGAGGACTTTCCAGATGACTTATTTGAGAGTGAAAAAGAAGTAATTTTAGGAGAGGCCATGAGGTATGGTTTGCTAGAAGATCTTATGGAGGTGTTTGAATCTGGAGACGAAAAGGTGTGTAAAAAATTTGGAGATAAATTAAAGAGAGCCTTAAGAAATGACAAATCAGTTATGGATACAGGGTTTCAATTGAATTGAGTTAACGATGCAGGTTTCAGAAGTAAATGACGATAAGGGTTTGATAAGTGGTGATAACTGCTTAAATGCAAGGGAAAAGGACTGTTTTTGTCCCGTGTGTGGTATTGCATTAGATGATGTAAATAAAGCAAGCATTTCAACAACGATCGGTGGTGTGGATTTTTTAGAAGATTGTAATTCCTCTGAAATATACTGTAAACAATGTAATTCAAATTTGTACCCCTATCAATTGATTGGTCAAATTGAAAATGGGGTTACTGACTTGTCAGAGCGTGTTGCCCTAAGGGATCAAGCCAAAAAAGAAATTCGCAAGACGTTGTGGGGCAAATTAAGTGTTGGTAGAAGTGAGGTGTATCGGTTGTTGGTTGTTGGTGGCATTGGTTTTTTCTTAATGTTTATTTCTGCTTTTACATTTATGAATACTTTATCAATCAATCGGGTATTGGAGCAGGGTAAGACCAATTCTGTTGAAACGAAAAGAGTTTTAAGTTTAAACAGAGCGTCTCAACTGTCTTTCAATA
>CAYMLA010000405.1:0-2839 GCA_964390785.1 uncultured Bdellovibrionales bacterium
TGTTGATTTCAAAAATAAAATCAGAAATACAAACAAAGCTTAATCCTAAAGAAGAATCGGCAATTTTTTTTGCTTTAAGATTTAAAATTTTCCCATCTTTGGGGTCTCTATAGGATATAACGAAATAAGTTTCTTTGTCTTTTGTTGGCTTTGAAGTTGTATTGGTCACAATTATGCCTTTGTAAAAGTTTTGAATTTTTAAGCATTGAAGGGTTTACTATAAAACACTAAAATTAATGAATATATTCAACAACGCCTAAAGTTTGATGTTCTAAATCAAAAGATTTTGTATCGTTGAATTTGATATCATATAAGATAGATAGTTGTTTAAGTAAATCAGTTTTAGCTTCTAATGCAGCAGTAAAAAAATCAGACGAATAAGAACTCACTAATGTTCCTAATGGGCTTTCTATAACAAAACGAACAAGGAAGATTTCATTTTCTTTTGGTTCAATAACAATTCCGACTTGAGCGGAAAAAAATAAACCACTTTGAATTTCAGAAAGAGTTTGATAAAGATAAGCTTTTTTGTCTAAATCAATATTTTCATTATCACTATTAATCCAATAAATTTGTTGATTGGTTTTTTTATCCATAAATCACCTCACAAATATAAATTGTGTTTGCAATTGGTTTTGTCAAGGGAGAGTTGCAAGCTCGTTATACTCTAAAAACAGGGTGTGATTGCGTTTGGTTTTCATTTTACAGAATGACATACGAAGTCAAGTGGCAGAGGGAGGCTTCGCTTTCTACAATTCGTCCAGAATAGGTGTGAGAGCCATGATGGTAAACCAAAACATGAGCAAGAAGATTTTGAGCGATGCAAGTTGTAGGGTTTTGATAAAATTTTTTGTTAAGTTTTCTTGAGTCCCTATTGAAGTTCATATAAATCAGAAAATGAAATGGGGGTTTAATTTTTTTTTAGAAAAGGCTTATTGTGAGTTCAAATATTCAAATGGAATCAAGTTGGAAAAAAATATTGGCTTCTGAGTTTGAAAAAGACTACATGAAGCAGTTAAGGCTATTTTTGGCTTCTGAGTATGAGATGGGTAAGACTATTTTTCCTCCTAAAAAAGACTATTTTTCAGCATTTAATCTAGTCCCTTTTGATCGAGTAAAGGTGGTTATTTTAGGTCAAGATCCTTATCATGGAGAGGGGCAATCTCATGGGCTTTGCTTTTCAGTTCGTCCGGGTGTTCGTGTTCCACCGTCTTTAGTGAATATTTATAAAGAGTTAAAAAGTGATCTTGACACTTCCACTCCGCAGCATGGGTGTTTGGTTTCTTGGGCGAATCAAGGAGTATTGCTTTTAAATAGTGTCTTAACTGTAGTTAAGAGCTCTCCGGGTTCTCATCGAGGAAAGGGGTGGGAAAAATTTACAGATGAAATAGTCAAATTGCTCTCTCAAAAGAGATCAGGAATTGTTTTTATGCTTTGGGGAGCTTATGCTCAAAAAAAGGGGGAGATCATTGATTCTTCGAAACATTTGATTTTAAAGGCAGCTCATCCTTCTCCTTTTTCTGCTCATCGATTTTTGGGGTGCAAACATTTTTCAAAAGCGAACGAATTTTTTAAAAAAAATGGAAAAACAGAGATTAATTGGGAAATTTTATAGTTAGTGGCTGTTGCAAATCGGTACGATTTTAGCGAAGTCAACAAAAAGGGAGGCTGACTTTCAACCGCCACATGTTCATTCATTAAAAGGAGTTGTTATGGCTACATTATTTACACGAATCATTCAAGGCGAGTTGCCTTCATATAAAATTTATGAAGATGACTATACGTTTGCTTTTTTATCTTTGGATCAAGTTAAATCTGGTCATACCTTGGTTGTTCCAAAAACAGAAATTGATCATTGGATTGATGTTCCTGAGCCTTATTATTCATCAGTATTTAAGTCTGCACAATTGATTGCGCGAGCCTTGCAGAAAGCAACAGGATGCTCTCGTGTGAGCACAATAATCGCGGGTTGGGATGTCCCTCATTTTCATTATCATTTAATTCCAACAAATAAGGCTGGAGAAGCTGATTTTAGTTTGGCAAAAGTTCTTTCTCAAGAGGAGATGAAAGCACTTCAATCGAGGATTGTTAGTGAATTAGAGTCACTATAGATTGCAGGGGCGTTCATCTAAAACTTCAATGAGTTCATTCATAAGCTCGTTGAGTTCTTCTTTCTTATTGTTTTCGCAGAACGTAAGTGGTTCGTCACAACCGTTTCTGCGTTCACCCAGTGCAATGGTTTCATTGTCTTCAGTGGTAACAGTGGCAAAAGGTGGCGTGTAGATCATTGTGCAAACAAGGTTTTTAGCGTCAATTGGTTTTTTTTGACAGAGCTTAGCTGATGAAAAAAAATCTGTAATCACAAGAATATCATCTTCTGATAAGCAAGCCGAAATTGGAGAGTCATTATTCATGATCGATTTTAAGTCGACTTGTCTTGTGACAAGGTTGATGTTTAATTGAAATTGGTCTTGCCAATGAGCGGATTGATTCTCAAATTGAAACGTTTTAATTGGTTTTTGAAGGAGCAAATTAGAGTTATTAACCTCATTACTGTCTAAATTATTGTCGCTTTGGTTGTTTTCAACACGAGGTGAATAAATTGCATTTTCTGCTTGAAACTCTGTGTTTTCACAGTTTTGGAATAGGAAAAGGATGCTTAAAAAGGATGTAATTATAATTAACTTAGTCATAAGAGACCCCCGTATTTCATAAAGCAGCAAGTTTTGTTCCAAGTCTACGACTCATCTAATAGGGTTAGGGTGACTCTTCGATTGACACTGTCAATTGATTTAACAAATCGACCCACAAAACTCAATTTTCATGAGATGCTTGGCAA
>CAYMLA010000406.1:0-2832 GCA_964390785.1 uncultured Bdellovibrionales bacterium
GTTTTTTTGGTCTTTTTTAACTCAATAGGAAATTCAAATTCAGGATGACTCACTTTTTTTACAACTGTATTATTTTTATTAAACTGATGATCGCTGGATAGTAAAATTTCATAAGATAAAACTCTATCTGAAGAAGACCAGTTAAAATTAATTTTCTCTAAATCATCAATCCAAAGCGTTTTACGATCTTCAGGTTCAACAAGATTGATCTCAAGTTCTGCCGCCTTTACATCAATTGTGTTTTTAATTTTTAAATCATTACCTTCTTGCACTTGAATTTTATTTTTTGATCCTTCGGTGACACTAGCCTCTCCTTTTAAAACTTTTAACACAACTTCTCTGTTTTTCTCTTTCGCAATTCTAACTTGTGCGCCATCTCCCTCAAGATCAACATACTTATTGTCTCTAATTTTAATTTTAACTTTTTGATTTTTACTGATTAACGTATCAATATTTCCAAATTCAAAATCCAATGCCAATTGTTCACCTAATTCATCTAAAATCAACAAAGTATTCTCATTCAAAATCAGATCAAAGTTTTTTAACCTCAATTCAACTTTAGCTCCAGGAGAAGTATAAATTGAATCATCAGGATATAACTTTTCCTCTTTTCTGAGAGGATACCAAAACAATGTAGAATCATTTTTTCTTTGAACTTTATTTTTAATGCTTTTAACTTCACCAATTGATTTTTGAATTTGATTATTCTCTTTTAATGAAATGGGTTTAGTCCATTGAACTTGTGCCCAAACGATGACAAGAATCGAAATAAAAATTAAAACTATATCAAATAGTTTATCTTTGAAATACATCACTATATATTCGGAAAATTTTAATAAATTCTGAATAGTCTAGTCATTTGTAGAGTTTGTCTTTTCAAGACACAAAAAGAAAGCTAAATAGTGGCTGTTGCAAAACAGGCACTATATACACAAATACTATTTTTGTAACAGTCCCTATGTCCAATCAGCCTTAGAATGACCAACCTAAGCCTAGATTTGCACTTAAAAAACGATAAGACAAACTATACTCATTGGGATTATTAATTAACAACGATTTCACTTCCCAGCCTGCCTGTAAAAAAAGCTGTTCTGTATAAAACACACGTCCTGAAAAACGAAAAGACCCACTTAAGCCAAGTTGATCCGTCTCTCGAAAAGAATAAAAATAATGTTTATACTCTAAAAACATCCATTTTGGATAACGAAACCACGGAATCCATTCTAAAGTCCAAGCAAAAAACTTTGGCAATGGCCGACTATAAAATAATCCCAAACCAAAAACTCGCTTATCAGTTCTGATATGATAGACATTCCAAACTCCTGCAACAAGTCCCCAAGTCGGGTGAACCTCAAATAATCCAGGTTGAAATCGATATTTAATATCAAAATTCCAACTGCGTGAATTTTGAATAAAAGAATGGTAATACTGACCAAAAAACCCTAAACGCTGATGAAAAATTCCAGCTCCGGTAAAAGGCCATAAATCTTCAAGCCAATAATCATATGTTGAATTCATCCAAACACTCATGCCAGAAGTGTCTGCTGAGGCTTTTCCTAACAATGTCACATTGTGCTGGTGCCCTCTATAAATCTCATAAACTCCAGAAAAATGCTGAGCCTTTTTTTTAAAATCTAATTTTAGAAAATTTAACTCCCCTTTTTTGAGATTCATTGCGTTAATTTTCAATTTTTTATCTTCAAAATGAACTGAATCTATATTCTCTTCATTTTTTGATAAAACTTCACCATTAAAATTTGAATCCAATTGTATGACTCGATTTGCATTGTAAGTTGCTTTATCTGAGCTTGTTGTGCTTATTAACTCAATTTGCTTTTTATCAATCAATTTTCTTTCATCCTCAACAATGACCCTTTGAATAAGTGGTAATCCAATTGAATTTGAATATGAAAACTCTGCCTGTTCATTATAATTAAAACTAATTTTTTTAAGTCGAAAATAAGAAGAGTAAAAATCTTTTCCTCCATCAATAAAATATTGATAAGGTTTAACTAAAGCATAATCAAAATCTGACTTAGATTTTATAAGATCAAAATCTTCTATAATAAAAAAAAGTTTGTTTTGCTCTTTATCCCACCAAAAATCAAAAACCTTGGGATTAAAACCATCAATATTAAAAGATAACTCTGTTCCAAATTTTGATAAAACATGAATTTGATATTTTTTTGTTTTAGACAATGCAATTCGCGCAGTGTTTGATATTTTTTTACCATTAACTGTAAAAAAACTCCTTTTTTTAGTGCGAAATGATTTTAAACTTTTCCCGTCATTATTCTGAATTAGCTTATAGTAAGCGGAACAAAACATTATGCTATTAGACTGCTTAGAAGAAGAAAGACAAAAACGAAAAAATCCATTAGAATTCGAACTCAAATTCTCAAATGATTTGATGGGAAAAGCATTTAAACTATAAAGCACATTTCCACTGATTTTTTTTGAATCCAAATCATCTAAATGATAACTCCCTTGCTTTAATGCTGTTCCATTTCTATCAATAATTTTCCAATCCCCCGAAGTCAAAAAAGGGCCTGGCCAAATAAAATGAATCGAATCTTTAAATATTGTTGCTTGAATAAATTTTAAATTAATTTTAATTGAACTCAGATCAAGCAAACTCCCATCAATTAATTTATAGCTTAATTCAGGAGGGGGAAGAATTAATCCATTTTCTTCAGGAAAAAATTGAACTTGTGACGATCGTTCAGGCTTAATTGAAAATATTTTTTCAAAAAAATTTAAATCTGATTGACTTTCTGAAGAAAAACAATTTCCGCGAATTGATCGGATCTACAAATCCGGCTGAAGCTGCTC
>CAYMLA010000407.1:0-2825 GCA_964390785.1 uncultured Bdellovibrionales bacterium
CACCAAACTAGGGCTCCACATCATCAAGGTCTTCAAGCTCCGACGAATAGTGCCTGTACCTGAACAAGGAGCATCAACAAGAACACGATTAAAAAATTCCTTCTCAAACTTCTTGTTCCCTCTCGTTACGACAACACAATTCGTCACACCAGAACGATTCAAATTCATACCCAAAGGCTTGATACGCTGAACATCAACGTCATTAGCAACAAGAACGCCTTCATTCTGCATCATAGCGGCTATTTGCGTTGTTTTGCTTCCTGGAGCAGAACATAAATCAAGAACTGTGTCTTTAGGCTGAGGCTCAAGAACAACAGGAGGGATCATACTCGCAGCGTCCTGCACATAAAAATATCCGAGTTGATGCTCAGGAATGTTCCCGATATCAAAACGCTTCCCGTCTTTAAACGAGATGAAAAAACCTTGAGGACACCAAGAAATAGGCTCAAGATTCCAACGAGGACCTAAGCGCTGCTTGATATCCTCAACACTCGTCTTGAGCGTATTCACTCGAATACACTTACGAATATAGCTCAAGGAGTATTTCATGAATTCGTCATAACGATCGACCAACAATTCTTTATAGCGCTCTGCAAAGGCAGGCTTAATATGCACATCCTGAGGAATAGGCTCGGTCATAAGTAGAAAGAAGAAAAAGCTGGTTTAAAAAGAATGAGGTTAATATCAAGCTCGAAGAGTCATCAATAAAAAAATCAAGAGTAAATATCTTTAAGTTAGTATCTAATAAGTAGCAACAAAATATAAATATTTATAAATTAACTAATTAATCTACTTCTATGGATGAAATTCCAAGATTAGAAAATAAATTAGAATCGCTAGATTTAGATAGAAGAAATCTTTTGCAAAAAACAGGAGATTTATACTTTGAACCTAAAGCAATAGAAAAATGGGGAAATAGCAAAATCTATGAAATGTTGGGTGTAAGACAATTTAAGAAATTGGTCGTTAAATATGGGGACTTAGTGGGTAAAGAGGATAATCCTTATAGGAGATCTCAAAGTCAATTAAATTCTAAAGAAAAATTGGCAAGTTTAGAACACACAACAAGGTTGGTAGAATCAGTACATTCTCCATTTACTTTGTTATTTGCATATCAAACAGCTGATAATCTTGCAAATGGAAATTATGTGGGGGCATCTATAAATGGAGTAATCGGACTCTTGAATGCATATTGCAGTATGGCTCAAAGATACCAAAGAACAAGAATATCAACTATTGTTGATAGAATGGAATCAAGATAAATGCCTGCCCTTTCTCAAAAATAGGACTCATTCTGAATTGAAACTAACATCGGGATTTAGAGAAGTTTTTGCGAAGAAAAAAGTCGAAGCCGAAAAGGACTAGACAAATCCTTGTTCTTTATAGTATTCAAATCCTATTTTTAGAGCACTTGATATTTGTTGTTCCATATTTTTATCAATGGATTTAATGTGAAAACATGATTTTCCTTTCAACAATTTTAATAAATCTTGTCCTAGTTTTGTAGCGATAGTTGGATTTACATATATTGGCATAAAATAAAAACCTATGAACGATCCTTGGATTTGAATTGTTACAAAATTTATTTCATTTCTTTTCTTACCTAGAATTTCTATTTCTTTTAATGACCAGAGATCAAATTTTTCTTCAGAGTCATTTTTTGATTTTAAAGTATCTTCATATTCTTTCAATATGGTTTTAAGTTTTTGAAATTCTGGAGTTAAATCTGTTTTCATACGATGTCTCAAATTTTTATTTCTTAAATATTTTCTTTTTCTGTCGGGTAATATTGCGTATAACATCGGGCTTAAGGGAAGTTCGCGAAGCGAATTTGGACGGAGCCTGCAAGGTTTCGTAGTCGGTAAATCGCTGTTAAACTCGTCCGTTAGGACTTGAATTTTAGTGCAACGTTCCGTAGCGAAGTGGAGGAAAAATTCAAAGTAAAAAAATCGGCGTCATCAAGCGCGAAGCACCATTAGTTAAAAAATCCAGGGGCAAAACGCCAAATTTATATACTACCATATAGTGACTATTGTTATGGGTAAAGGATTAGCGGAAAAAATTAGAGAAACATCTTGGAATTTAATGCTTCAAAGATTAGATGGAGAAGCACAATCACCAATAAATCCATTTAGTCAATCAGATTTATATTTTGATTATTCTAAAGTTGATCCTAAATATCATGCGAGTGCAAATCCAGAAGATGAAATTGTTTTATACAAAGGTGCATTGCGTGGATATGAAGGTGAAGGATTATTATCTATGGCGCTAAACAGAGGTTTAACATGCCATGTTGCGGAAGTAAAAGATATTATTGAAACTGGAGATGATGAATTAATTCATGAATTATTTGATGAACATACATCATATTATCATCATACTGCATTATTATCTGCAACATTTAATCCTGAACAAGCTCAAGTATTTGCACCGACAAGATCATATCATAGTAAAGAAGATAAAACAATTTATCAACTTAGAATAAAAGCAAATAGATGCGTGGTGGATGTCTATGACACAGGTAATTGCGGTTCAGGAAAAGAATTACTAATTCTTGGAGCAATATTTCCAGAAGAGGTTTTATCAGTTAAGATAAAAAATGACGACCGACATTCTGAATTAATTTCTCCGGATGGACATTGGATAAGAGGGCATCCAGACAAAACTTCTGGAAATAGAGCCGTAAAAGATGTTTCGAATTGGAAATATCTAAAATAGTTTTGCCCCTTTCTATATTTAGCCGATTTTTTAATTGAACTTAACCATAGGAGATAAAAGAAGTTTTCGGAGTGAAACGGAGAAAATTTGGGAAAATTGCGAGCCGA
>CAYMLA010000408.1:0-2795 GCA_964390785.1 uncultured Bdellovibrionales bacterium
TGCGTAATGATAAATTTGCTTAAAAAAACGAGATCTGAGAGTCTTATAGTATAATCTTTAACCTCTTTTTTTACTCGTTTAAAAAAGTCAAAAATCAGTTTTTGAACACGAGTGAAATTAGGTGCTTCTGTTATTGATTTATTTTATTTAAAATTTTGTTTCCAACATTAAGGAAAAACCAATACCATCGAATCGATCTAAACTAGCAATGTCAGATTGATTTAACATTTTAAAATATGAGATTTCTGGTGTTATCAAATAAGTTTCAAATTGAAATTGGGGTAAAAAACTAATTTTTGAAAATTGATATTTTTGATAATCAACATTGGATTCTTCTATATACACTGTTTCTTGTGATGCATCATAGTCTTTAATACTAATTGTTTCATTGCCTTTTGATATTTCTAAAAAGGATAGTTTTCCTTTTAAGTTGATCATTGAATTCAAAGAGTATTCTACCCAAGTTGTCAATGCTTGAACTTCACGACCTGAAGAAGACGTATTTGATGAATCAACATTTTTGTATTGAACTGATGGAGTAGATTCAAAAACCTTAAACTGTTTCTTAAAATTAAACCCCAATCTCATGCGCTCTTTTATCCAGGTAAGGCCAATAAAAGGCATAAGACTCGTTCTTCCTGTTGATTGATTTAAAGAATCAATAAGTTCATTATATTTCTTTTCTTCAAAAGGGAGTTGCAACTCTGAACCAACGTTTAACAGGACAGATTCCCATAAATTAAACTCTTTTCTTGCTCCAAGAACTAAATCATAAATTCCATAAGAGGAATTAGTATCAGAATAAAACCCGCCTGAAATAACTTGATTTGTTTGAATATATGACGTTTCACCATAAAGATGAATCTCCCAATATTGTTTAAACTGATATGACCCTTTTAATGTAACCACTACATCTTCTTGTTCAGTTGATATTTTATTTTGAGCGTTTTCTTCGTTATAAAAAGTTGATTTCGCCTTATAAGAATAATTTTGTATCATGATTCCAACACTAGGATCGTTTGATGAAAAAAAAGCTTTATCTTTGTTTATGAAATCATAAAAATTTTCCCCCGCGAATAAATTTTGACAAATAACGAGGACTATTAGAGTAATATAAATATCTTTTATAATTAACATAATTTTTCTCCTTAAAAGAATTTTGTTGGCTGTTTTGCAGCAGCCATTAACTATTCTACTCGAAAAACACTGTAATGATTCAGATCAAAATCAAAATCAAACTGTTGAGATGAACTATTTTCAATTGTTATTGTTCCCTTTTTTATTTTAACATTTTTTATTTTTTCTTCTCCAACACTTTCGTTTTCTTGTTTAAAATTTTTCCAAAAACCCGTAATCTCTCTATCTGATTGAAGACGATAGGCATTAAATCCAACATTAAAATAAGTAGAGACATAAAACCGATTTAAACGATTGTTATAAATTTTTTGTTCTTTAGGAAGAACCAAATAACCATTGGATCTTGCCTCTAAAGTATTATCTATTCCAATAAATGAACTCAGTTCAATTCGCTGGTCTGGATCATTTTTATTAAATGCAGAAATCATTAATTCAAAACTGCCAAATAAATTTATATAATTAAATTGATTAGCAAATTCAATTTTAGGAGCAATAGAAATTGCCTTTGCTTTATTAATATTTTCAAAAATTGCATCTTCATAGAGAAGGTTGCCATCAAAATCAATATCATGGCTTTCAATTCGAGTTCTTAGACGAATTTCTAAACAATTATAATTATTTAAAAGATTTTTATCACTGTTTGTCGTTATATAGTAATGACTAACATGACTATGATCACAAGTGATATAAACAGCATTTAATGGATTAAGATCATTTGAAATTTTATATTCAAAATCTTCGACGTCTTTTGTATTATTATCAATTTTCATATTATCTAATATATCATTTGATAATAAGTACCCCACACTTGGATTCATAATAGGAAACTCACTAAATGTAAGACCGAAAATATGACCTATTTCATGCTTTAGAATTGCAGACAAATAGAAACCTTTTAATGCTCTCCAACGATTGGGTAAAAGATCTGTTCTTTCAAGAGCCAATGGATGAGATTGAGCCACTTGACTGGGCGAAACGTAAATAAAACCCTTTCCTCGAAGGTTCACTTTATCATAGTCCGTACGAATAGCAGCAGCGACATAATCTTTAGGATTGTTATTTAAATATTTATATTGGCTGTCTTCTAAAACGCCTAATTGAAAAACAAGATCTGTTTTTTCTCCACAAGAGTCTTGATAAATAAATTCTTGTGTTGCTAAACGAATTTCTTGTCCTTCATAATAAACAGGAAGAGTATTAGAAAACTCATTTTTCCAAAATTGAATTGAATCTTTTATGAATTCTTGTGAAAGAGTTTTTGTTTGACCAAAATTTTTTTCATCAATTTTTATACAATAAAACACTTTTAGTGTATTCTGCAAAAACCATGGATTTGTACTGTCTGTCAGCGCATATCCTCCTCCACTACTCCAATCGCCTTCAGGGGTTTCGTTTGAATTGTTTTTATGATTGGAACTATTTAAACAACCAACCAATAAATAAAGTGATAATGTTAAAATAGATAAACTGTGTTTCATAATCTTTTCTCCTTTCAAGTCTTATGCCGACTTGAATTCATTTTTAAAGCTCAAAAAGCTAACGTTAGTGTTTAATTTTATTTGTGTTTTCTAAGTTTTACTGAAAGCCAATGATGACAACAATTAAACATCGAGTAGAATTACCCCCTGCCTTTATAATTAGCAAAGGGTAAAACCCTC
>CAYMLA010000409.1:0-2791 GCA_964390785.1 uncultured Bdellovibrionales bacterium
GCGTAATGATAAATTTGCTTAAAAAAACAAGATCTGAGAGTCTTATAGTATAACACTCTTTAATCTATTTGTGTTCGGTTTGATATGCAATGTTCTTTTTATTCAGTGGAAGCATATATGGTTTGGCTATGCTTTGCACCTAGCTTGGAATCTGAATAGATTCACCGGTAGTTTTACTCAAAATGGCAGATTAATCCATGAAGGTGATACTTTTAATTTGTTTGAGGGGCAGTATGTATTGACAGTAGTCCTATTAGCAGGATTATTAATGGTTTTATCGACAAAGTCGTTAAGATCTAAGTTTTTTGAGTGAAAAGAATTGAAGGACGATTTTATATGCTTCACCAACCTGAGCTTCAAAATCAGGATCATCGATTAACAAATCTGAAAAATTCGCTTCGATGGACTCAGGTGCTCGAGTTCTAACAACCATAGTGCCATCACCAAAAATAATCCACGATTCAAAAGTTTGTTTAGCAAAATGCAATTTTTAACTACCAAGTAACTCATTAAATTTATTGATGGATAAGTTTTTGCGCATGACAGGATTGCTTGTTGACAAGTACCCCTTCTATGGGGTACCATGAGGAGTGGAAAAAATTGATATCCTCAAAGTAAAGAAGCATCTTCGACGAGTTCCAAAGGAGGTAGTCACTAAGTTCCGTCAATGGATTTTGTTTGTTGAAACTAACGGTATTTTTAAAGCCCAAAAATTCCCAGGTTTTCGAGATCACGCATTAAAGGGGAATAGATTGGGACAACGTTCAGTTTATTTAACAAAAAAATGGAGGGCGATTTACATTTTAGATACCTCCAAAACACTTAAAATCATAATTATTGAGGAGGTTTCCCCACATGATTACTAAGAAATCAGTAAGTGCTGAACTTGAAGAAGAATTTGGTCCTTTATATTTTTGTGATTTACTAAAAGCACATCGACTTGGGGAAGAATTAACGCAAGAAGAGTTGGCCAATAAACTTGGAATTTCAAAGCAGAAGGTTTGTGATTACGAAAAAGGGCGCAGACTGCCTTCAATGGATAGCGTTGTTAAGTGGGCAAAAAAACTAAAAGAACCACAGGAAATATGGGTAAAGGCCTATTTGCAACAGCAGGTAGATGAGGCTAATCTCAAGTTGAAAGTTAACGTTATTAAAGCTGTTTCTTGAACAAATCACTTCTGAAGCTACCTGATACAGGACAAAAGCTTTTTTGTTGCCAACAATTAGGCAGAGTCAATTTTTATCAACTTATTCTTTATGTCTTTCAAGGATTCCGAAATGAACAGATTCACAAACAAAATTGTAGCCAACATTAACATAAATTTTATTGGACGTCGAATTCGTCCTATCTGTATACAGGTTTGTTTCACCTTTTCCAGATTAGGGTAGTAAAGTGTGATTTATTCGAAAACGACTCACCACAAGAGCCCCTAAAAGTTGATCTTCTTTAAATAAGGCACTTTGATACAAACAATCTTCAGATTGAGATTGAAAACCATAGGAGAGCCCTAAGCAAAGACTATTCTTTGCTTCTTCCTTTTTTAAATACGGAGAAACGTCACTCCAAAAAAGCTTTGGATCATCATAGACCTTAACTCGATTCACTATATTTGTTCAAATTTCGTTCCATCCAGGCAATTGCATAGGAAACTATTTTTGAGGATTCAAATAAGTAGCTTTTTGCTAATCCAACCCGCTGAACTGTTCCTAGATTTTGTGATAGTGCATCTTGAAGGATTTCCTCAAAATAATCATTAGGCCAATCGACAATGCCAAGGCTTGTATCAAATTCTTCCAAGTCAATCCAAACACGCTGACCACTTATAAATACAGGAGCCCGATACTTTGCAATTTTTTTATTTGAAACATTTGCCAGATGTTCGCAATGGTGTAAAAGAGTCATTGTATTTAAAGGAGCACCCAACATTAAAACTTTACCATTTCGTTTTTTAAACTTGCCCAATGGAGAGTTGTCACCATAGCCATAAAGATAGGGATGCTCCTGAGTCATTTCTTTTGCCAAAGGTCTACGCGCCGTAATACGTGCCTCAGGATGAACGCTACTCACCGTATGAGGTGAAGTTCGAAAGAATTCTGCAATAATACCATGATTTCTTTGAGCCCGAGAATGCTTCGGTTCAAAAGTAGGTCCGCTTTGTAGGAAGGCTTGTTGTTTCTCAATTGACCATTTTTTTAAATGATAGGGATTGAACTCCCAACCAGTGTACATCATTAAGGTTCCCTCAGGGCCAATGACTTCATCGATGGACTTAATGACATCGTCCGGACCTCCAAGAAGAAGACCAATTGCTTTATAAGAGGCATGAAGCATAATAAGGTCATTTTTTTTGATTCCCATGCAAATAAGATCTTTGCTGAGAGCTTCGCTCGTCAAAAATTTTGGAGGGTTGGCATCTGTAAATGTCTCTACATCAGAAATAATGTTATTTGAGTGATCAGTATAAAATTTTAACTGAGGTTCCCATGGTTTTTTCTGTGTTTCAATAAGTCGGAACTGCCAGTTGCCCACATGTATTTCAAGTTTATGCCCATTGGGATCTAAAAAATACAGAGAGGAACCTTCAGAACTATTTTCTTTCCAAAGAGTGACGCCGGAATCAATAATCTTAGCCACCATTACATTAAAATCACTCTCGTCCACTGAAAAGGCAAAATGAGTATATTCGTTAAGGGGAGTCATACGAGTCATTTCATCTTGTTGAAGGCAAAACCATAAATCACCAGCAAGAAAATACGCTCCCTTCGACCAGCTCATCAACAGTTTAAATCC
>CAYMLA010000410.1:0-2788 GCA_964390785.1 uncultured Bdellovibrionales bacterium
TCACATCAAGAGAGTGGGTGTAGGTGTAAAAATCATGACCCGAAAGACCAATTAAATGTCCCATAGCTTCAGGGTTGTCTTCAATAAATTCAATAAAATTATTAATGACAGATCTTGATTCTTCTAAAGCTTTGTGAATATCAGGATTTTCAAACAGTTCTTCAACCAAAGCAAATGAGCTTTCTCTTAGAATTTGTGCTTTTGTAATGGGTTCTAATGCGCTTGAGCCAATCTCTGATTGAATAAAATCACGGTAATTCAGTTTTTGCTCAATGGGAACATAAAAAATATCAGCATTTTTACTTTCAAACGTGTTGATTTTTTTTGCTGATAGTTTATCTCCAGATCTGAGGTAAAGGGTAAAATGATTATTAATTAATATATAAATATCAAAGGTGGTTGCTGTTGAGGAATGAACACTATTGATTCGAATTTTAAAATATTTTTTGTTTTGATCCATCGCTATTAGTTTGCCATGGATTTATTGACTGGCCAATAAAAGAAGATTACTTATGATAAGATATGTCTATCTATCTTGACACAAGGGTTCAGTATTTAAAAGGTGTGGGACCAAAGTTGGGTTCTTACTTGGAGCATAAGGGGTTTTATACCGTTGCTGATTTGTTGGGCTGTTTTCCGAGGGCTTATGAGGATCGCCGAGCCAATTGTTCGCTCAATGCCCTTAAAATTGGAGAGGTGGTTAATTTAAAAGCTCAGATTGTAAACGTGTCTTCCTTTCAAGTGGGGGGTGCGAAAAAAACTAAGATTTGGGATGTACTTATTCAAGATAAGACTGGAAAGATGCATTGCAAGTTTTTTCGAACGCCCTATCGAGGTTATTTTGAACGTTTTCGTCCAGGTTTGCTTGTTCGAATTGTAGGTAAAGTCAGCGAGTATCGAGGGCAACTAATTTTTAATCATCCTGACATTCAAGATTGGACTAAAGATGAGGTCTTGGAAGACGCTCTTGTTCCTATTTATTCAGAAATTGATGGGATCAGTTCGCAAAAATTACATCGCTTGATTTGTGTTGCATTGAATGAGTTAGAGAACAGTTCTGATACTGATCTTTATGTTGAATTTTTTTCCCATTCTGTGATTGAAAAAAATGGTCTTTTGTCTCGTCGAACGGCTTTAAAACAGATTCATTGTCCTCCTAAAGGGGCAGATGGGACACTTTATAATCGTTTTTCTTCTTTGGCTCATTATCGTTTTATTTTTGAAGAGTTTTTTGAATTTGAATTGTATTTAGCTTATAGTCGATTTGCTCAAAAAAAAACAAATACAATTCCGATGAAGCCTTTAACTAAACTTTCCGATCAACTTTTGCAACGTTTAGGTTTTAATTTAACTCAAGGGCAGCTTCTTGCTTTTAAAGATATTTCAAATGATTTAATCAATGATCAACTTATGCATCGTCTGGTTCAAGGAGATGTAGGGTGTGGCAAAACCCTTGTTGCATTTCTTTCGGCTCTTCTTGTGATCGAAAATGGATTTCAGGTTTCTTTAATGGTTCCGACAGAAATTTTAGCTGAACAGCATTTTTTAAATGCTAAAAATTTACTTGGGCCATTAGGAATTGAGGTGATTCTTTTGACTGGAAAAATGAAAGTCCAAGCCAAAAGAGAGACAATAAAAAAAATATCTCAATCTTTGAATCATGGTGAAGCATTTGAAATTCAAGAAGATCAAAAAAATGAGGGACAGTTGATTATTGGAACTCACGCTTTATTGCAAGAAAGTGTTCAGTTTTCTCGTTTGGGTTTAGTTATTATTGATGAACAGCATCGTTTTGGAGTTCACCAGCGAGGTCGCTTAAAGGAAAAAGCAACTTTTGCTCATATGTTGGTTTTAACGGCCACCCCCATACCCCGTTCATTAGCAATGACAGCTTATGGTGATTTAGATGTTTCGATTATAAGAGATTTGCCAAGTGGGAGACAGCCTATTCAAACGCGAGCTGGCTATGAATCTAATCGTTTACAGCTTTATGATTTTTTAAAGAAACAAATTGAAAATGGAAGACAGGCTTATGTGGTTTATCCACTTGTGGAAGAAAGTGAGAAGCTGGATTTAAAAGATGCAATCAATGGGTTTAGTTATTTATCTGAGTTATTTCCTCAATTTTCAGTGGGATTGCTTCATGGGCGTATGAAGCATGAAGAAAAAGAGCAAGTGATGAATGAATTTCGTTTGGGTAAAATTCAGATTTTAGTTTCTACTACGGTGATTGAGGTTGGTGTTGATGTTGCAAATGCCAATCTGATGGTGATAGAGCATGCCGAACGATTTGGCCTGAGTCAACTGCATCAGTTGCGAGGACGTGTAGGGAGAGGAAAGCATAAAAGTTTTTGTATTTTAATGTTGGGAAAAGCTCTTTCTGAAGAGTCAAGATTTCGAGTTAAAGTGATGGAAAACAATAGTGATGGATTTAAAATTGCAGAGGCTGATTTAGAATTAAGAGGACCAGGTGAGTTGTTGGGAACAAAACAATCGGGTTTGGGTGGCTTTAAAATTGCTCATCTTATAAGAGACATTGAAATTCTTGTTCAAGCTCGAAAATCCGCTTTTGAAATCATAAAGAATGATCCTTATTTAGAAAAAACAGAAAATCAGTTATTAAAAAAGCGGATTGAAATAAAAAAACACACGATTTCTTCAGGATAAGATCATTCTTATTTCGCCACAGTCACTATTTAGTGGCTGTTGCGAAATAAGAACAGTTGTTACTATACTATACTATAAGACTCTCAGATCTTGTTTTTTTAAGCAAATTTATCATTACGCA
>CAYMLA010000411.1:0-2782 GCA_964390785.1 uncultured Bdellovibrionales bacterium
CGTAATGATAAATTTGCTTAAAAAAACGAGATCTGAGAGTCTTATAGTATAATTTTGTTTTTTCTTAGAAAAAGAGCTTTGTGTCTCTCGTAATGCCAAATAATATTTTTCTTTATTATCTTCGATCACTTTTTCATGAGATGCATATTGGAACCATCTATAACCAAACTTTAGCATGATCCAAACAGATATTAGACGACTTAGCCTTCCGTTTCCATCCCGAAAAGGATGGATGGCCAAGAAGTGAGCCACAAAAGCAGCTGTTAAAATAATCGGATGAATTTCTTCACCATCTATAATGATTTTAAAATAAGAAATCAACTCTTCCATGGCCGCTGCAGTTTGAGGCCCAGGAGGAGTCGTTTTAAACCAAACAACTTCCTCACCTGTTTCTAAATTTTTTTCAATTACATGATTGGTGATGTCTTTATAAACACCTCGCTGCTTTTTAGGAAGCTGATCCAAACTCAACTCACTGGTCAAAATTTGATGTAGCCCTCTAATATTTTTTTCTGTAATTTCTAATTCACTATAATTGTCATAAATGTAATTAAGGGCCTTAGCATAACCGGCAACCTCTCTCTCTGATCGAGATGACATCTTTGATATCTTGCAGTCTTTGCCTATAAACTCTTGGACTTCTGCATCTGTCAGGATGGCCCCCTCAATTCTGGTTGAAGATCCAGAAGATGTGATAATTGTCGTTTTTCGAAGACTTGTAATAAATTTTGGATTTAACTTATGTCCTGTTTCAAAGGCCCCATGAAACCTTTCAATTTCAGTAAGAACCTTGCTTATCTTGCCAGAAATTCTATATTGTCTAATTCTTTTCATGCGCAACCCCCAGAAAACATCCGTAAAACATCCGTAAAACAACCATATAATAGCACGGTTACATATCTTTTGCCAGCCTAAAAACATCCATAAAACAGAGGCCATATTACCAAATTGGATATTACAAAAATATAAAATTATCAGAGATTACAAGATCTCATAAAGGAATGAGTAAAATTAAGCACGGAAGAGTCTAATGACAGGCTCTCCGTGTAAAAATGTCGAAGGGCTTAAGCCGAGCTGTACTAGCTCTTCTCGTTGTCAATCAACACAGATTAAACTATAAATCATTTTCTTCATTTGCTTTTTTTATCATTTTTAAAAAATCCAATCGAGGAATTTCCCTCCCTCCAAATGCCTTTAATACAGGAGTCACCATTTGAATATCCATCCACTTTATGTTTTGACTCTTAAGAAACTCAACCAAATGATAAAGACAAAATTTTGAAGCGTTTTCTTTTTTAAAAAACATACTTTCACCGGAAAAGACAGCTCCAACATAGACTCCATAAAGTCCTCCAACCAATTCATCACCTTGCCAACACTCCACGCTATGAGCATAACCTGCTTTATGAAATTCAATGTAAGATTCAATCATCTCGGGTAAAATCCAAGTTCCCGACTGCCCTATGCGCTTTTGTGCACCACAGTTTATAATTACATTTTTAAAATTTCGATTAAAAGAACAAGAGTAATCGGTTTTTCTTAAAAACTTTTTAAACGAACAAGACAAATGAAACTCATCAAAAAAAAGCACTCCTCTTGGATCTGGACTGTACCATAAAATAGGATAACCCGGATGAGGCCAAGGAAAAATGCCCTTCTGATAAGCCTCAAGTAATGTAGGAACATTTAGATTTCCACCATAACAGAGCAATCCGTCGTCTTGAGCTTGATTGGGATCAGGAAAAACGATCTTCTCTTGACGAGAACATGAGCTGTTCATATTTTGTAACCCCACTATTTAAACGAATTCAAACGACAGCAATCACAAATTAAACATGGCTGTGAATTTTCAACATCAAAATAACGATAAATTTGCATTAAACGACATTCTTTGCTCTTAACATAGTTTACAAGTTCAAGGAGTTTTTTCAATTGAATCTTATGCTTTTCTTTAAAGCCTTTTTGATTTAAATACTGCTCATCTGGGTTTTCTAATGCACGATAAAATCTATTTTTCTCAATTTGAAGACAACCCCAATGCTCAAGTAAGTTTAGCGCCGTTTCAAGTCTAAAATCACGTCGATTAAAATAATTCAATTGTTCCCTGAGATAATCCAAGCCCTCCATTTTTACTCGATCAGGATAGGTAGAAATAAGATGAAAAACTTGTTTTATAAACTCCGCATCAGGATTAGACCACTTAATAAAATCCATTTGAATGGTAATATCATCAGAATCATAAACCAAAACACAATAGGATCTTTGAGCATCTCGACCGGCTCGTCCAATTTCTTGATAATAAGACTCAATTGATCCTGGAAGTTCAGCATGAAAAACCATTCGAATATCTGGCTTATCAACTCCTAATCCAAAAGCTGGAGTAGCCAAAATCAAAGAAACATCGCCTGAAAGAAATTTTTGTTGATTCTGTTTTCTTATTTTATCTGGTAAATTTCCATGATAAATTACATGAGAACATTTCTCTTTTTGTAAATACTCAGAAAACCGTATCAATGTTGAAATCAATGAAAAATAAACAATCTTAGAGCCTTCAACTTTCTGAAACCAATTTCTCATTTCAATTAATTTATTTTCATCCCCACAAACTTCAAGCACCTCAATGGATAAATTATCCCTTTTTACTCCATGATTAAAAACAGTCACTTCGTCGTCATTGAGTCGACACTGATTTAAAATATCTTTTTGAACAGAAGGTGTTGCTGTTGCCGGTCGACGGTGTGGCGCGGGTGCAGCGCGCCGTAGGGATCCTGGAAGACCATCT
>CAYMLA010000412.1:0-2760 GCA_964390785.1 uncultured Bdellovibrionales bacterium
AATCTAGTGCTGAGTGTAATGAGCAAATTATAAATGAAATTGAAAAAATAAATAAACAATTTTTTGAAACAAAAGGTGGAGGTTGTCAGAGATATGCTGAATATAATCTTGAGGGCAAACGTGATCCTGTTGGATTTTGTAATCGATATGGAAAAAGCATTTGGGAAGTTATAAAAAATGCTGTCGGTTATGAATGCATTTATGAATCGAGCCATAATTTGAAGAATCATCATAATTCATTATATGCTTATCAGTTAATTTCTGATCGCTTAAGAGGTTTTAGTTGGATTGAAAAATGGTTATTTATATTTTATTCGTCTTCGGCCAATGCGGTTTCTCAAGTTGATTATAGTTGCATTGATTGTTCTGCATTGATTGCAATTGGAAACGAGGTTTATTCTGAAACGAAGAAAGCTCAAAAAGTAGGCCAACCTTCATCAGAAGAGCAATGGAAGGCACCTCGTCCTTTACTCAGGCCTATGACAGTGCTCGAACAACTTGAAGAGGCTGCAAAAGTAACTTCAAATCAAGTGGAAAGCAGCACAAAATCGGTAACAACCGAAATTCCAATTGGAAGAGTTCGTTTAGATCGGGCAAAATCTGAAATGGTTCAAGCGACATTGGCTCATCATAATGAGCGTGTGTCGGGAGTTTTTCGATCAATGAATGTAGAAAAAGTCATTCAAGATGTGGGGTCGATTATTCCTTTCGCTCAAGCTCAAGAGATGCAAAATCCAAGAAGAAAAGTGCTGAAAAATGTTCAAAGGCTTGGAGTCAACATTAATAATCCAACATATACAAAAGAATCTAGGCCTCTTGTTGCCTCATCGTCTTTAAAGACTAATTTGAATCAAAGCGGAAATAAAACTCAAACAAATAATAAGCCATTGATTGAAAATCCAAAACCCAGTCGAGCGATTGCTTCAGATCCCTTTTCTCATTTTAAGGGAGATAAAAAAACAGATAGCAAAATAAACACACGAGAACGAAATCAAAAAAGAGCTGTTGCTAGCACTCAAGGTGAATCTTTTTCAGGATCAGGGGGGCGAAAACAACAACGTTCGAATTTTGGTTCTTCAGGTCGGGGTTCTTCTGGTCAGTATCAAAACAATCAAGGAGATTCAAATCAAAATATACAGGGCAGTAAGGTTGATTCAAAGAAATTAGTGTCAATTAAAAGCGAAGAAGAGCTCATTGATTTTTTACTTGGCCCCTATAATCCAGTCAGGCAAAAGTTGCACGATAAAGAGTTATTGAAATTATTAAAAAAACATAAAATTAAAATTTTTGATGAAAACAAACGGCCTGTTGGTCCATTGCGTTTTGATAGAAAATTTATATACAATCGTGATTCAATGAGACTAGTTGAAGAGTAATTTTATGAAAAAAAGATCGATTGTTGTTATCGGGTTTATAACGGCTTTAATTATTTATAGCATCTATTTGCCTATAAATTATGTTTGGGATGCCAATCAATATTATAATCAGTATCTTGAAAAAATGAGAGAAAATTTAATCTATCAAGCGCTTTTTGCCAAAGAGCTTTTGAAGGTTGGTGCTGTTGATGATTTAGAAATTCGTTTGATTCAAGCACGAAATAACAACCAAATTAATTTTTATATTTTGCAAAGCCAAGAAAAAGTATTGTTTTATGGGAATCACAATAATGTGTTAGAAACAATTAATGTTAAATACACAGAATTTGATGAATTGATTGAGTATAAGAATTTTCATTTGGTTTCAATTAACGAAAACAATTTAATTTTAACTTTGGGTTATAATAAAACTCGAACAGCTTTTTTGAAATATGAGTTTCAGTCTCAATTTTGGCTTTTGGTTCAAGAGTTGCTTATTCTGATCTTAGTGGTGTTTCTCATATTAATTTATATAAACAAAGGTTTTGTGAATATTCTTAAGTCCTTTCAGACGGGAAGGAAAGGTGGTTTAGAGAAAACTGAAAAAAAATCATTTGAAGTTGATTTAATTTTAAAAGGATTAGCGGGTTATGAGCAAAATATCAATGAGTTAAAAAATCAAAATAAATTACTTATAAATCAAGTTCTTCCTGCTCTTCGATCAGAGGTCTTATCCGGAAAAGAACCGCCGTATGATTTTACTTGCACTTTGGTGAGAACGGACATTAATCAATTTTCAACCATTTTTAATGGTCCTCATTCAAAAGAGTTTATGGGTAAAATAAATGAATTTTTTACTCAATGCGCTCATGTGATTTCAAAAAACCAAGGCTATGTTTCAGAATTTGTTGGAGATGAAGTGATTTATTATTTTAAAGATGAGGATCACGTTTGTTCTTCTAAAGCGGCAATGAGTGCAATTGTTGAAGTTAATGAGTTGGCAGAAAAGTTTCATAAGCAAACAAGTCAAGAGTTTGGCTTCTCGTTTAAAGTGAAATCAAGTTTGTCTCAAGGACAATTGTATTTCGGTCCCCAAGTTGATGGGTTTAAATTGGCGGGAGGAATATTAATTGAAACAGTCAGAATTTTGTCTATAATTAACGAACGAGAAGAAAATGTTGTTTATTTTGCATCTGAAATTAAAAGTAAAATTGATGATCAATATGAATGCAAAAAAGAAGAAAAGGTGATTTTAAAGGGGATTCCTGGAGAAAGACAGCTTTATTCAATGGTTGCTCGTCCTTCCTTACAAGATTTGCTTAAAAAATTTCCATTAGAAAAAGTAGATTATTTTAAATATTATCGTTCAGAAAAAGACATTGTTTTGTTATTAAGGTATTTGAAT
>CAYMLA010000413.1:0-2756 GCA_964390785.1 uncultured Bdellovibrionales bacterium
AAGCTTGAGCCTGGCTGTTTGTGCAAAATAGAAATGAAAGCAAAAGAGACATAAAAATTAACTTCAAAGCATTCTCCTTCTAACGTTGATATTAATTTATTATGTTAGTCTGAGATATTGCATTGAGTCTGTCAATTTTTGTTTGTTCGTTTAATTGATAACATGTTGAAATGTCCTAAGATATTTCTTGATGTGTAAAGTCAATTGACAAATAGATAAGTTATATCAAACGTTTGCGCGACTTTAGTCTTGTTTTTTGGGGGGAGGGCTGGTATGCTTATTGTATCTCCTATTTGTCTGTGGGCTACGAATTGCTCCTTTATTTTTTATAGGAGGATCAGATGAGTGATCATTTTTACTTGCGCCGTTGTCATATCTGCGGAGAGTTGAATAAATTTGATAAAGATAAGGTTTGTCGATGCAAAAAGTGTGATAAACCAATTGCACCGTTTTTATTTTTTATTGAAGTGCCTTCAGATCATAAGATGATATCTTGTGAGCATCCAAAAGGAGGCAAGCCTTACTTACCCGTTATTGGTTTGTCTGTCTATTGGTGATATTTTATTTTCATCCAAGATTGGTCATGTCAAACATAGGTAACATAATTGCAAACACAATAATGGCAATAACAATCCCCATGATAACAATCATAACAGGGTTGAGGATGCTGGTTAGTCCGTCAATTTTGTTTTTCACTTGAAAATCGTAAGAGTCACTGACTTGAATGAGCATGTTTTCAAGCTCTCCTGTTTTTTCACCGATTCGAATCATATGAATAACAAGTGGCGGAAATTGCTTAGAGGCTCTTAACGGTTCGGCAATTTGTTCCCCTTCAGTGATGTTGTTTCTCGCGTTATCTATGGCTGCTCCAAGAACGTGATTGTCAACGACATTACGAACAATATTGAGTGATGTGATAATAGGAACGCCTCCATTAAGCAGTGTTGCAAGAGTTCGAGTGAAACGACTGGTTGCTACCAGTCGTGAGATTTCACCAATAACGGGAAGTTTTAAAACGATGGCATCCCATTTAGCCGCTCCGTTGGGAGTGCGTTTCCAATTAAAAAAAACAAGAGAAGCCGCAAAAGAGCTGACTCCAATGACAATCCAATAGTTAACAATAAATTCACTAATTCCAATAACAACTAAAGTGAGAGTGCCAAGTTCAAGTTCTGGAGCGGAATCAAAAATGGCAACCATTTTTGGAATTAAGTAAATAAATAAAAATATGATCATTCCTAAGGTGACAATCATCATGATTATGGGATAGAGCATTGCTGATTTAACTTTGGCTCTGAGTTCACTTTGAGATTCTGTAAACTCAGCTAAACGAAGAAGAATCACCTCTAATGTTCCTGATTCTTCACCGGCTTCAATCATAGAAAGGTACATATTATTAAAAATTTTAGGGTACTTGGCCAGTGATTTATGGAGTTTTCCGCCTTCGTTAACCATATTTTTACATTCTGAGATGGCCTCTTTTAAAACAGGATTTTCTATCTGCTCAGCAAGAGCAGATAGAGAGTCGACAAGAGGAATGTTGGCTTTAATTAAGGTCGCCAGTTGTCGAGTCATCATTGATAATTCATCAACATTAATTCCTCTTTTTTGAGAGAAGGATCGTCCTTTTTTTGCTTTTTTTCGTTTTTGTTTGTCACGAAGTTGAACGACATAAATCCCATCTTTTTTTAAACGCAATTTAGCTGTTCTAATGTTTTCAGAGTCGATGTTTCCTTTAACATTTCGACCTTTTTGATTGATTCCTTTATATTCATAAAGTGGCATTGTTAAACATCCAATTGAGTGTTAGTTAAGACTTCTTCAATTGAAGTGGTTCCGTTAAGAACTTTTTCAATTCCATGATCACGAAAAGTGCGCATTCCTTCGTTGACAGCTCGCTTTTTAATCATCCCTCCATCAGCTTTGGTTAACACCAATTCTTTTATCGAATCGGTAACCATTAATAATTCTTGAATGATGGTTCGTCCGGTGTAACCTTTTTGATTGCACTGTGAACAACCAATGGGGCGATAAATCTTTTTTCCAATGATTTGACTTTTTGACAAACCCAGCCCTGTCATTTCATATTCGCTTGGTTCATAGGGTTCTTTACAGTGTGGGCATAAAATTCGAACCAAACGTTGAGCAACAACCCCTAATAGAGAGGTTGCAATTAAAAAGGGTTCAGCCCCCATTTCGATCAAACGGGGAAAGGCCGTGGCGGCATCGTTTGTGTGTAATGTGGTTAAGACTAAGTGGCCTGTAATTGAAGCTTCAATAGCCAGTGTGGCCGTTTCGGAATCTCGAATTTCACCAACCATGATGATATTAGGATCTTGTCTTAAAAAATGGCGGAGTCCTTCAGCAAAGGTAAGTCCAATGCGAGGAGCAATTTGCACTTGTCCAATTCCATGAATTCTTTGTTCCACAGGATCTTCAAGAGTGAGGATGTTTTTGTCAACCGTGTTAACGCGTTGAAGACAGGCATAAAGAGTTGTTGATTTTCCACTTCCTGTTGGGCCAGTGACAAGGAAAATTCCATAGGTGCGACGAACGACATCTTCAATTTTTTTTAAGGAGTCTTCAGCAAATCCCAATTGGTCAAGCTCTAGAATGATATTGGATCGATCTTGTAAACGCAGAACGATTCGTTCTCCAAAAGTTGTTGGCACAGTGCTCAATCGAATATCAATGTCTTTTCCACCCGCTTTGAGTGGAATTCGTCCACCTTGAGGAAGTCTTTTTTCTGCAATGTT
>CAYMLA010000414.1:0-2753 GCA_964390785.1 uncultured Bdellovibrionales bacterium
TAACTAACGAAAAAGGATCTCTTTGTTTTTCAAACTTGTTTTCATATTTCTTTTTGATCAACTCTTTTTTAAAATGAGAATGCAGTTTTTTTCTGATACGCCGAAGACTCTTGCCCCTTAGCAGAATCTTATCTGGAAAAATCAGGTACCCGACAAAGGGGATACCCTCACAAACAGAGCCAATTTTTACTTTATGTGGGCTTAATTGAAGTTTTAACGAGTTTAGCAAGAAAAACTCAATTGCGGATCGAAGCTTTTGTGCGTCTTCTTTGGTGGAGAGCAAAAAAATAAAATCGTCCATATAACGAATATATCGTTTAACCGATAAGGTTCGTTTTACAAAGAGATCTAATTCGTTTAAATACACATTGGCAAAAAGCTGAGAGGTCAAGTTGCCAATGGGTATCCCTTGAAGCCTTGGAGTCTGAAAAATCAACTGTTCTAAAAGAAATAATAGTTTTTCATCAGTGATTTTCTTTTTTAAAATCTTCAACAGAATTTCACGATCAATACTAGGGAAATACTTTTTAATATCACATTTAAGAAATATTTTTTGTTGTGGATTACGCAACCAATTTTTAAGTTGAAGCATTGCTTGATGAGTCCCTCTTCCTTTGCGACAAGCATAAGAATGTTCATAAAATCCTAAATCAAAAAGCGGCTCTAATCGAGTATAAAGAGCCTGATGAAGCACTCGATCTCGAAAGCAAGCCGACTCAATTAAGCGTTTTTTTGGTTCGTAAACATAAAAACTTCGATAAGGGCCAAAACAATAACTCTCACGTTCAAGGCCTTCCATCAAATTATAAACACTTGATATTAATTCAGCGCCAAATTTAGCAACCGCAAAGCAATCACGCTTGCCTCTAGCGGCTTTTTTATAGCATTCAATTAAAAATATCGGATCTAAAAGCGATTCAAAGATGTTTTGTTTTTCAATTTCAGAACAGATTAACATCGTCATTATCTTAATGAGACTCAAAATTGAGGGGAGATCTTCGCACCGTCTGATTTTTTGGCGGATGTGTAACTCCTACTTTTTTAATCCAAGAACTTGTCATACGTCCTAATTCCAGCAGTTCAGCAGATAGTTTTAAAAAATTACCATCTGATAAAAGTCGCACTTTGTGACACAAACGAAGCATAAAATCCATAAGATGGAGTGAAGCCCGAAGCTTATGGAGCGTTTCTTTTCGAGATTCTCGACAGTAAGTGGCTTGATAGATGTTTTCACAAAGATCCAAGGAAAGATTTTGTAATTTTGTACCTAAAGTGTATTTATGCTTGCGCGGAAAATGATCTGTCAAAATCAGTATGTTTTCAGTATACAATTCAATCCGAGCAATGAGTTTAAAACCCTCCGAAGAATTCATAAAGAATCCTTCTTTTTTTCTATTTTACGAATCAAACCAGAAACGCCCGGTAGAATTAAATTCTCAATTTTATGAGTTAACTCATTCATTTGAGCTGAAGATTCTATTTGAGCTTCGACCACTAAAGCGGCTAAAGTTTGTCGAGCATTTTTAAAAAATTCAATTTTAGATTTTTGTTCAAATTCATAAAAACCCTGAGCCAATAAAACAAGTGAATTTTTATGTAAAATTTGAATATTTGGGGATGTTTCGCTTTTATCGAGTTGAAGAAAAATTTGCAATAAATCTCGATAAACACCCAAGTCTAAAATTTGTTTAAATTTATTTTTTCTGGCAGAAAAGGGAGCGTTTAAGTCATTTTTTGAATCAAACAAAACCGAAAAGTCTGAAGTAACATCGTCATCTGACAATTGTTGTTGAGAAACCAGATTTGATTGAGCGTTACATGATAACTTAGATGTGCCAAGAGGTGCGCTTATTTCACAAAACCAATACTTACCTTGACGCTTAACTTTAATTTTTCCTTGTGCTGCATAAAGTCTTAGCGTTCTTTCAGGTTTATTTAGAACTTTTGCAGCTTCTTTTAAGGGCAGCCAATAAGGTGAGGAATTCGATTTATGCTTTATTAAATGATTAAATTTTTGCATTTTACTTTTTCCAGTTATTTTTTGAGTTGAACGTCTTTGAATGAAGCTAAATAAAAAAAGTTAGCTCCAAAAACAATTAAAAGAAGCCCTTGTTTATTTATAAAATAAACTCTCTGAGTCAACAAAAACTGCACTTATTCTATTTTTTCCGTCCAGTTTACATCATCTACCGTCCAGTTTGCGGCAAGAATTTAATTTTGCGGCAAACTCTTTGCCGCAAGAATTCTTTGCGGCAATCTTGCGGCAATCTTTTTGCCGCAAACTTCCTTTACGGCAATTTTGCGGCAAAAAAAACCTGTTTCCGGCAAGAATTTAATTTTTTTGCCGCAAAATGGACACAATCTTGCCGCGACCAAAACGATTCTTGCCGAAACAAGACATAAAATCGTTTTTTTGCCGGTAAATTAAGCTTTTTGCGGCAAGATTGCCGGAAACTTGCCGTAAGGTTGCCGTAAGGTTGCCGTAACTTGCCGGAACCTTGCCGTAAGGTTGCCGCAAACTTCTAAATAATAATTAAACTCATTAAACCAACTCACTGCTGTCGCTAAACGTAAGAACTTAATTTAATTCTAAACTTGAATCGAACTTGATAGGGTGTAGGGGATAGTAAATAGAAACCATTTCTGCCGCAAAGCTAACGCTTTGCCGCAAAAATGGCTACTCGGCGACAAAAGCACAGCGCAGCCCGAGGCTGTCGTACGCGCGAGCTGGCGAGTTGCTCCAGTCCGCCGTC
>CAYMLA010000415.1:0-1918 GCA_964390785.1 uncultured Bdellovibrionales bacterium
AGCCCCTGAATCAATTTTTCTTTTAATTGATTGTATTCTAATTGAGATATTCTACCAATGATTGAAGATAATACAGCTAATTTTTCTAAATTTGATTGAGTCATTAAAGTTTAAAAAATGCAAATTCAATACAATAGTATTATTTGAATAAAAAATAAAGATTTCTAAAGAAATTCGGATTCTAGACATAATTTCACGAATTAAAAATCATCAAAATCATCATCCCCGTCATCCCATTCATCATCTGAAAACTCAAAATCATCTGAATTAAACTCATCTTCCCCGTCATTCCATTCATCATCTGAAAATTCAAAATCATCTGAATTAAACTCATCTTCTAAAGATTGTTCCTCAGCAGACATTTGCAGTTTACCCTGAGTGTCTTCAACCCAAAGTGTTTCACTCTCAATACTTTCATCAGCACCTTGCAAATCATCTTCAAAATCATCTTCGAAATCACTTTCAAAACCAAATTCCTCCATTGATTCACTTGTCTCAATAGTGACAGGACTTGATCCAGCTACAATATCGCCCACTCGAATTTCTTCAGAAGAATTAATAATAACACCAGTTGCATAACCCAACCCAACATGAGCAATAACAAGTTTCCCAATTATACGAGTGTTTTTTTCAACTTTTGATCCTGGAATACGTATTTGCTGATTGGCAAAAATATTATACAATTCTCCTTTACTGATTCCTGACTCGCTTCCTTTATTAATAAACACAACTCCATTTGTTCCAAAAATTTTCCTTTTTTCCTCAAATTGCCCACCTATAATCAATGATACTGTTTCACTCACCATTCGATCATCATTTAACGAAAGAACAGGAATTTCTCCTATAACGAGCTTAGAACCAACAGTTATAGGATTAACAACTCTCTTAACAAGTGCCCTATAAAGATTTCTGTATTCATTCACTTTATCCACAATTTCTAAAATGCCTTGAACCTCAATAATCTGCGCATTTGTCTTAGTCATATTATCAGTATCTTTAATGCTTCCAATTGATCGCAAAACTAAATACAAACCCTGTACTTGTTCTTCATTCATTTCAACAATTACATATTGAAATTCTGAAGCTGTATCAAATCCAAGCTCAGTTTCAACAATTTCTCCTTGCACATTTCGTATTTCAAGATCAACAAAATTATTCAACTTAATCATTGTGCTCGCTTGCTCTCTTCGAACCAAGTCAAGTGAAACACCTAAATTATCATATTCACTTTTATTTGAAACATGATACTGAGGAATACTTCTTGGCCAATCTTTAAGTGGTGGCTTATAAGTTTTCGACGGAGGAGGAATAATATCAAGAGAAGCTAATTTTTCTTGTAATACCTTTTCATCTTTAATGACATCAGGATCAACAATCTCAACTCTAGGAGCCTCTTCAAACGTTCCTGGAAAAAAACGAATAATTTGTCCCTGACTAATAGAATGTGGATTTGTTATTTCACGATTTAATGCCCAAATCTTAGGCCAATAAAATCCTTCAGCAAACAAAGTCACGCTTATATCCCAAAGCGTGTCTCCCACTTGAATAGTATAATCATTACTTAAATTGGAAACCTTAGATGTTGTTGAAAGCCACTCTTGTTCTGAATGAGGCTCAGAATTATATGTTTTAAAGATATTATGAAAAAAAGCTTCTTTTTGATAATCAGGCTCAGATAAAGAAGGATCAAATGCTTGTTTAACTTCAATTAATTCTTCTTCAACGGGCAAACTTTCAAGTTCAACCTGCTCTATTTCCTCTGCAGGCTCAGATTGCTGTTGTAATGAATCATCTTCAATCTCCGCAAATTCTGGCTCTGAAAAATCATCAAAACCATCTTCTTCAGTCTCTGCAAACTCTGAATCTGAAAAATCATCAAAACCATCTTCTTCAGTCTCTGCAAACTCTGAATCTGAAA
>CAYMLA010000415.1:2018-2752 GCA_964390785.1 uncultured Bdellovibrionales bacterium
AATCATCAAAACCATCTTCTTCAGTCTCTGCAAACTCTGGCTCTGAAAAATCATCAAATTTATCTTCTACAAATTCCTCTCGACTTTCCTCTTCAATCTCTACTAATTCAGATCCATCATCAAATTCACCCATGTCTTGATCATCAGACATTCTATTTGCTTCTTTTAATTCCTGCTCCATCATTTCAATTTCAGAAAATGCATCTTGAGCATTGAGAGCTAATGCATAAAATAAGAAAAATAGAATAAGTACAAAAACATTGATTTTTTTTAACTTAATTTGAAGCTTATACACGTGTTTTACATCCCTGTTAATCATCGTTGAAGTCTATCCTTGCCTTCATTTTGTGCTTCTAAGTCATGATTGTTGACAAACAACAATCAAGTTTAAAAGATCTCACAATCAGTAACAATTGCAAAACCATCTTTGACAATTTTGCAAAAACACACTCATAACATTTTAATCTATTAATAACGCTAAGAAAATAAAAAGCTTTCAAAGTCTAGTCGTACATCAAATTATTTTTTTCATCCTTGCTTCTTCATCGCGAAATAATATTACAATTTCCTTTTTTTTACGCCTTGAAATAATTAGTTGAGTAAACGACTCGTTGACTCTCAAACAAAAACTCATCCATCACTCCCCCTCTCCCGCTCTATCACCGACTTAACTAACAGCTTATACAAAGAGTTATCCACAATTTTTGTGGAGTTCAGAATGCACTAGACCTTAG
>CAYMLA010000416.1:0-2752 GCA_964390785.1 uncultured Bdellovibrionales bacterium
ACGAAAAAGTTGGCTGTTTTGCGGCAGCCACTAACAAAAATAAATAAGGATTTATCATCGGGATGCTTAATTTAAGTTTAAAATATTTTTTTGTCATATTGATGTTGGTTTTAACTTCAAATTGTGCTTATCGTTGGGGACAGGCGGAAAAAAAAATTCCTGGTGGATATTATAATGTGAGCATTCCCATTTTTGAAAATAAGACTTCAGAAGTTGGAATTGAATCTTTTTTTTCAAACGCATTAAGGCAAGAGTTTATGAGTTCAAGGGTGGCGAGACTAAGTTATTTAGATCAAGCTGAAGTTGAAATAAAGGGGCGTATTGTTGATGTTTCAGTAGTTCCTAACACTCTTGCATCCGCAGGAAAAGGATATCCTGGCCCACCTCAAGGGACAGCTCCAGCTATTGAATATAAGGTTGTTGTTAAAATTGGAGTATCTGTGATTCGACGTTCTGATTTTATAAAGCTTTGGGAGGAGTCTTTTACGGGTGAACAAAATTTTAACGCTGCTCACGTTTATACTTCAGGATTAAGTTCAGTTAATCCTTTGTATGATTTAAATGCCAAACGAGAAAGTATAAAACATATTGCAATTGAGTTAATGTCAGAAGTTCATAACACAATGACAGAGAGTTTTTAATGGCAAATCTGAGTTATAATGATTTTGTTAAAAAAATTGTAGTTCATTCAAATCAAAAGATTTATTTTATTTTTGGAGAAGAGATATTTTTGGTTGATGATGTTGTTAAAAAAATTAAAAAAAATGTTCTTAAAGAAGGAACGGAAGATTTTAATTTGAATGTTTTTTTTGGCCAAGAGGCAAGTGCAGAAGTCGTTATTGAAGCTTTAAGTCAATTTCCCATCATGTCTAATCAAAGACTTGTTATCTTAAGAGAGTTTCAGGATTTAAAAGCCAAAGATCAAGAAGCTCTCAGCGTTTATTTTGATCAATTTTTAGAGACATCGGTGTTAGTTATTGTATCTAGTCGTGTAGATAAAAGAAAAAAAATTTTTAAAAAGTTAAGTCAAATTGGGTTATGTATTGAATGTAAACCTCCTCCTGTACATCAAATTGCAAGTTGGATCAATTATTTGGGCAAACAACAGGGCTTACAGTTATCGGATTTAATAGTTAAGCAAATTCAATGGAAGGTTGGTTCTTGTTTACTTGAACTCAATAATGAGCTTAAAAAATTAAGTCAATTTTTAGGAAACAAAAATCAGCCGACCACAGAAGATGTGAATCAAGTCATTTCTGAATCTCGAATTGAAAACATTTTTAACCTTTCTGAAGCTATAGGAAAAGGGGATAGAAATTTAGCTTTGATTTTGTTGTCTAATCTTCTTGATAATGGCCAAAATGAAGTTGCAGCACTGGCATTAGTGACGCGTCATATACGAATACTATTAATAATAAAATCTGGTTTAAGATTTGGTTTTGGCAAACAGGAATTGTGTTCTAAAATTGGGATTCCACAATTTTATTATAATGATTATTATAACCAAACGAAGTTATGGAGTGAAAAAAAATTAAAAGATACGATGCAAAAGCTTGTTAAAACGGATAAAGCTTTAAAATCATCGTCTCTTTCATCTCAAATTTGGCTTGAAAACTTTATTTTTCAAACCTGTTCATCAGGCACGAGATAATTGTTAATATAATCTCTAACTTTCACAATGAATTCAGGAAGCCAAGGCTCTCCAATATCTGAAAGCAGAACAATTGCAAAATTATTTGTAGGCATTAGTAAAAATGAAGTGAATTTATCATCAATATTGATTTTTTTTAATTTAAGGTTTTCTAGGATTAAAGAAGATTTAGACTTCATAACACAAAGAGGCGAAATTTGAGGCAGATCAATAGAAAGATAATCATCATTTGAGCACTCAAAAAGGTGACCATTGTGAAAATAAATTGTTGCATTCCATATTGTTTGATTTTTTGTAAAGAGGATTCCTGCATTGAAGTTGTATTTTAGAGTTTTAAAAATAAGTTTAATTTTATCGTTTTCATCATCGGGTAAGTTTCTAAATTTTAAGTTTTCTAACGCATTAAGTTCAACGTGTGAAAAAAAGGGTTCATTTAGGGGGCAATCAAGTGAGTCAATTTCAGAAGAATGAGATTCCAAAATTGATTCAAATTTATCTTTGAGGTTAAAAAATCTAGAAATGTTAGATTGTAAACTCAGTAAATGTTTTTTCATTGAGTAGAGTTACCTTTCGTGCCATTTAACAACAACTATTGATTATAACACAACAGCCTTCGATTAGAAGGGGTAACCCATTTCTTTTGATTAATTTATTTTTCAACTCTGTTGCTCTCTTGCCGGTAAATGCTAGCGTAGGACGCTATAATTTGTTTTATCAAGTGTCAGATTTCATCCATTGAAAAGACTTTACCTTGATTTTATAAAACGCAAGGCGTCTATTTAATTAATTAATAAGATTAAGTAAATCTGTTCAATAATTGTGCAGATGTATTTTATTGTTTCTTCGTTGAGGGATCTGTAATGGAGAGGCTTAATGAAGGAAAAGAGTAGAGTTAAAATTATAACAGATCTTGTTATTTTTTTTATAAACGTGTTGCTTTATTTATGTCGTGAATTTATTTTTAAAAAAAGTCAAAATAATCTTTGACTCAGTGTTGATTTTGTAAGTAGATATTTCGTCTGTTAGGCAGTAGAGTTTGGCTGGGTTAGCTCAATTGGTAGAGCAGCTGATTTGTAATCAGCAGGTTGCGGGTTCGAGTCC
>CAYMLA010000417.1:0-2747 GCA_964390785.1 uncultured Bdellovibrionales bacterium
GAAATAAAAAAAATGCTTTACACGTTTGTACAGAAGCTGAGAACTGAAGACTGAAATCTGTAGGCTGCGGACGAAGTCCGCTCTATGTTTTATCAAACTAATTGCGACGGTTTTAAATGTCAATTGGGTGTTTTTTTAAATTTATTGTATTCAAACCTTTGAAAGGAAAAAACTTTACTTACACCTTTTTGAAATTTTGATTAATTAATTGAAGATGGGAGGCCTTTTCTCGGCAAAGAGGCACAATCATTAGTTACGTAAGTTTTTACAAAGATTTGCATGATATTTGGTAGCGAAACTGATCCAGTGTCAGAGCTTCAATAAGCCGATGATTATTCTGTTTCCAGCGCAACAAGTAATGGCGCGTTACATGAGCAAATGGAATTTAAACTTGGTTAAAAGTCTGTGAAAAAACTTGGCTAGAATAAAATGTCAAATCACAGCAGTTACTACTTATCGATTGCCACTCAACTGCATTTCGTCGTCGCTTGAAATAACGGAAAGCCTTTTCCACGCGCAGTTTCGCAGGGACGCGATGCGGACCACCGGGACGCATTGCTGACCCGAGAATGTTTGAGCATGGAAAGGGCTTTCCGTTATTTCAAGCCTTTCTTTCGTGATTTTAAGGCTCTCTTTTGAAAACACAGATCAACACAAAGAAAATTGACCTGAACAACAGTTAAGAGCAAACTGTAGATATGATGAATTCACAATTTTCATTTTTTTTTAATTTATATTTTAAATTAAAACTAAAACTTAAAATTAACTCAAAAATCAACCCCTCCTTTTTCTTATGCCCCCTCTTATCACTAGGCCTTGGTCTAATTCAATCTCAAACCTTAGCTCAAGCCCAAACTCAATCTCAAACCCTAGCTCAAGCTCAACCTCAACCTCAGTCTCAACCCCAATATCAAACCCAAACTCAATCTCAAAGCGAAAACTCTCAAACACAATATCTTAGCGCCATTGATGAAGCGCTCACTATTCACAAGGTCACTCTGCTACCGGTACAGGATAATTTAGACAATATTTATGCTCAACCCATTCAAGAACATCTCTTGTCTGTCATAGAAAATGACCCTCAATGGAGTTATGTTCCACTTGTTTCTAACAATCCTGATCTTCGTGCTAATGATCTTGATGAAAACCCTTCTTTAACACAACAACTTCTTATTGAAAGCCAATCTGATGCCATCATTACAACTCAACTGATCAAAGGAGCAAAAGGCATTTCAATCACCATGAAGCTTTTGCTTAGATTTGATGGACAGGTTTTTCTTTCTGAGCAATTAAGAAACTACTCTCAATTTTCAATTCATGCTCTCAAAGCAGAAATAAAAACTCTTTATCATAAGCTGAAAAACAAACTTCCTTATGAAGCCCTTATACTTAGTCGTTTCAAAAATCAGGTCACCATTAACCTTGGCACTAAAAATGGCATTGAAACCGACCAAATCGTTAATGTGATTCAAATTCTTCAACTCAAACGACATCCAAAACTCAAATTTATTGTTGGAACTGACACCGAAATTTTAGGGAAAATCAAAATCACAAAGGTGGATGATACTCTTAGTTTTGGTTTAATTTTATCTGAAAAAGAACGCGGGCTTATTAAAAAGAATTTCAAAATCGGCCGCATTGGCTTTGTTCAGTATACTCATTCTGAACTCGAAGACGGAAACGGAAGTGCAAAAGGGCTCTCTGATCGTCTTGATGGTCTCATTTCATTCGGAAAAAACCCTAAAGAATGGGTGCCCAAGCGCCCTCCCTCTTTTGGAAAAGTCTCATTTTCGCTTGGCTTGGGTAGCTATCAAGCCAACGAAAATCTTAGAACGGCCGGTTCGGTTGAAGGGCGAGCAGCCATTTATCCAAGTCTTGACCTCTATGGTGAACTTTGGATCAATCCTCGATGGATTCTTGGAGCTGAATTGCGAAGTGGAATTATTTCAACCCCCAATAACCTTAGCAATTCAACTCCTTCGAATTTAAATCATGCCATGAATCGTTATGACATGACCCTCGGATACAATATTCTTTTTGATGATTTTTGGGGGCCAAAGCTTGGATTGCGCTTGGGTTTATTTTCTTATTCCATGAATGTTGACAATAGCGAACCAACCGCTTTTACTTCCAAAACATACAGTGGATATTTATTGGGACTAATCGGAAGCTTTCCCATTGATCCTCAAAAAATATGGACATTAGGAAGCGAACTTTTTGTGTATTTTAATTCAAACCTCAGTGAAAAACCCGTCTCGTCTGGTTCTTCTAGCAGTACAATCAATCACTTTAATTTTTTTGTTAATAAAAAATTATCCGAACATTTCTCGTTAAAAGGAACATTGAATTTTCAAATCTATCGATCGACTTATTCTGGATCGGGCACAAGAAATTGCTCTGAAGGAACCTGTGATTCTGGAATTGACTCAAGTCAACGTCACACTCTGCTTCTTGGGGGAATTGAGTATTATTTTTAAACAGGGTTGATTATTTTGCAAAACAGCCAACCCTACACCCCAATAAAAAATCAAGAAAAAATGGTGGCTTGGGACGGAATTGAACCGCCGACACAGGGATTTTCAGTCCCCTGCTCTACCGTCTGAGCTACCAAGCCACCGGAACTATTGTTTTAATCTCTTTCAAACAACAATGTCAAAATAAAAAACCAAAAAGACGTCGAAATTCAAACGACCTTTATACTATAAGACTCCCAGATCTCGTTTTTTTAAGCAAATTTATCATTACGC
>CAYMLA010000418.1:0-2747 GCA_964390785.1 uncultured Bdellovibrionales bacterium
TTTTGCAGCAGCCACTAATTATTTCATGTAGATGAATCAAGGCTAAGGGTTAAATCTAGAAAAAAGACGGGGGCTAAATTTTTCGAAGTCATGCCTTAAAGTGATGCATGGCGCAAGCGTGAATTCGTTTCAATCAAATTTATTCTCATAAACGTCAAATTTGACCGTTTCACAATCGGATTAACGTGTTTGTTGAATTAATTTTTTTAAGGTGCAAAGTGGAGGCTTTAAATTTGTCAAATTTATTTGTTAACACGTTCAATATATTCTCCAGTTCGAGTGTCAACCTTAAGAAGGTCTCCCTCATTAATATGGAGTGGGACATGAACGATAAGGCCAGTTTCTAAGGTGGCTGGTTTATTTGCACCTGTTGCGGTGTTTCCTTTAAATCCAGGTTCTGTATAGGTTACTTTCAAGTTAATAGTTACAGGAACATCTAATCCAATGGGTTTTCCATTAAAAAACAAAACAGAAACAGATGTGTTTTCAATAAGATAATTTGCGGCATCACTAACGTCATCAGGAGTAAGAGAAATTTGATCATATGAGGTTTGATCCATAAAATAAAAAAATTGATCGTCACGGTAGAGATAGTTGAGCTCACGAGCCTCAATGTCAGGAACTTCAAATTTTTCTCCAGATTTAAAGGTTCTTTCTAAATTAGAACCTGTGATCATATTTTTTAACTTTGTACGAGTGAATTGATTGCCTTTTCCGGGTTTAATATGTTGGAAATCAGTGATGATGTATGGGGAACCGTCAATTAAAATTTTTAAATTTTTTCTAAAATCATTTGTTTGATACATAACTTGAACTCCACTTCGTTGCAGTTTGCTGGAATTAACGAGAGGCGATCCTACAGCCTCTATTATTTTTTCTCATGTGCCATAAAAAAACTAACAGAAAATGGATGAGAATTCAATTCCTAGAAGCGGGAGTTGTTTGATGCGGTCAGGAAAAAACGAAACGACTATTTTGCAACAGCCACTAAATGTTAAATTCGAGACGTTTTAAGAGATTCTTTAGTTTTTGTACTTTTTTTAAGGTAGAAGCAGAATATTGGGGTTGAGGAGCTTGATTTTGAGTTGTTGATTTTGTTTTTTTCAGTACGATTTGAAGGCGAGCTTGAATATCTTGGTTGATTCCAAAGGTTAATTTTGCTTTTTTTAAAGTTTCCAAGGCACGATTAAAGTCATTTCGGACAATAAATGCATCAGATAGAGAAAGAAATCGTTCTAATTGTTTTTGTTGATAAGCAGAGGAATCTTCTTGGGAGCTTTTTTTTTGAGAGGATGTAGCGAAAAGATCGTGTTTTATAGATTGAAGGGGGAGAATGGAAAAGAGCTCTTCTTCAAATTCATCAGCGGTTAGGCTTTCAAGTTTTTTAATGAGGGATATTGCTTTTGAATTTTTAGGATCTAAAAATAAAATTGTTTTAAAGGCATTAAGTGCTTGTTTTGGTTTTTTTAAATAGAGAGCAAGGTTTGCGTAGAGTTGTTGTGCGGCCAAATTTTCAGGAGCAATTTTAATAGCAATTTCTAAATGACTAAATGCATCTTCAAAAGCGTGAAGGTCGTTTAAAATTCGGCCTAAAGTAAATTGACCACTTGCAAAATTGGGATTACGAGTAACTCCTTCAGAGCAAATTTTAAAGGCTTGGTTTAAATCTCCTTTTTTTCGATAAGCTTCAGCTAAAAGAGCAAAAACTCGTGACTGTGGCTCATTTTCAAGCAAGGGTTGATATTTAGCAATCATGTCATCTGGAGAGTGAAACATGTTTATACTATTGCATTGAACGGTTGATGAATCAATAGATTCATGGGTAAATTGGATTATTTTGAAAAACATTAACCAGATTTTATGTTTGATGATTTGAAAATGGTGAAAACTGAAAGTGAAAAATGTTGGCTGCGGATAAAGTTCACGTTATGATTGATGACTATGTTTAAAAGAGTTATAGGAATAGATCCTGGATCTCGCTATACAGGTTATGGTCTATTAGACTACGATTGTGATTTAATTCAGGTTGTTCATTATGGAACAATTCGGCTTCCATTAAATCAAAGCTATAATCAAAGACTCATTTGTTTGGGGTTGGCTATAAGGGAAATTTGTTCATTTTATGTTCCTGTAGAGCTTGCAATTGAAAGTGTTTTTTTGGGTAAAAATGTAGATAGTGCTTTTAAATTGGGAGGAGCAAGGGGGGTTTGCGTTTATGAATCAGGTTTAAGCGGGGCAAAGATTTATGAGTATTCGACACGTTTGGTAAAAAAAGGGTTAACGGGAAATGGGTCGGCAGACAAGGAGCATGTTAATTTAATGGTCAAAGCGAGATTGGGTTTGTCAGAATTAAATGAGCTTGATACTAGCGATGCTCTTGCATTAGCTTTGCATCACATATATTGTCAGCAAGTGCCAATTCAGTTGAAGGGAGTTTAAAAGTTGATTGCATTAATTAAAGGAACAATTGTAGGCGTAGAAAAAGATAAAATCATTGTTGATGTAAGAGGTGTTGGTTATGAACTGTATTGTTCAAATTTGACATTGTCAGAGTTTAAAATAAATGATTTTGTCCAATTGCATGTTCATACACACATGAGAGAAAACGCGATTCAACTTTATGGTTTTTGTTCTAAAATTGAAAAAGAATTGTTTTTGTCTCTGATTAAGGTTTCGGGAATTGGCCCCAAGGTGGCTTTGAGTGCGTTGTCTGGCACTTGTGTTGATGATTTTGTTCGAATGATTGA
>CAYMLA010000419.1:0-2733 GCA_964390785.1 uncultured Bdellovibrionales bacterium
GTCGGGTGACGATGGCGATCTGGAGATCGTTGTGCCCAATATAGTGACGGGGCAGAACAAAGGTCTAAAAATTATTTATTTTTTGGTTTAGGGTTTCCTTTTAGGATAATTCCTTTTCCAGGGGGGATGCCTTGTTTTTTGTTCGCGTCAGGACTAATGTCTTGATGTGTGGAGTCTTTTTTATATTTTTTTTGAGATTGCTGAGAAAGGGCGTTGATTGTTCCAGAGGGGACATCACCAAACAAAAGGCGGAGAGTATTTGGGTTGATTTGAAATCCTTTGGTTGCTTCAGCGGGGTTTGCAACTAATTCTGTGTAAATGGATTTAGTGGGTGATTTTGTGTGCAAGGCTTCTCCTTTTGCGGTGACATAACTGACAAAGCGTTCTTCTTTGAAGGTGTTTAAGATTTTAAAGACGTCTAAATTTTTATACGTTTCAACCTCTTTTATAAAAGCGGTTCCGTCAAAGATTTGTCCCATTTCTTCGGCAATGGCTCGATAACTGTATTTTAGGCCAGTTTGTAATCCTGAGGTTTCTTTTTGTCCGCTGGAGTTTTCTTTCTTGGCACTGAGCAGTATGTAGACAAGAAAGGTGCTTAAATAAGTGTTTTTAGGAAAAGCAATGTCTATTCTTTCGGGCTTTCCATTGTTATTAACAGAAGCTTGCATGTGGGTATCAGAAAAAGTGGCATCAATTGACTTAATGGTTTGGTTTTTATCTCTTCCCACGATGCTGTTAAAATTATACGAAACAGGTCTAAGGGTGTCGAGTCGGGCTGAAGCTTTAAGTGTTTCGGTGACATTGCCTCCTAAGGCGTTTGTTTTAAGAAAGTAAGTCGACAAGAGAAGCTTGTTTTTAACGTCTTGTTGGTAACGTTGAATGGCATATCCAATAGGCACACCACCAGAAACAATTTTCATATATCCCTCAAAAAGAGGGGTGGGCTGTGCGTATGTTAAAGTCGTAAACAGAAGAAAAGATAAAAAGAAAACAAAGATTTTTTTTAAGACCATAGTCCACCTCAATTTGTAATAGTGGCTATTGCAAAACAGCCAGCTAAATAGCCACTTATTAAAGAGTCACGACTTAATAACAGTATTCGATGTTAATGAATGTTGTTAAAATAGACTCAGTTTATTTGTTTAATAAATTGTCTAATGAAATCTTTGAAAGGTCAAAGGTTGCTGATTGAATTAATTCGGGTCAAAATAAAGTTGATGGCAAAAGAAGATAAAAAATTGATCGAAAAGAATTATGATTTAACTCAAAAGGGTCAGACGTCGATCTTTATCGCATTGATTTTTCAAGTTTTGTTTGTTTTTTTTGCGATGATAATCAATGTTGGTCTTCTTGTTCATCATAAAATTAATTTGCAAAATTCTGTTGATTTGGCCGCTTATTATGCAGCGGCAAAACAAGCGGAACAGCTTAATGCAATTGCACATATTAATTATCAAATTCGACAGAGTTGGAAACTTTTAGCTTGGCGTTATTGGGTTCTTGGTGCAATCACATCAAGTAAACATCCGACTCACATTAAGGGAGCAGATCAAGAAGAGCCCTGGGAAGAAAATCCTGCGGTGTGTGTGATTGATAAAAGCCTTTGGAGTAACGCTCCTGTTGGTCAGTCCCTTTGTAAGGACATTCATACGGCGGGGTTTGTTATTCCGATGATGCCTGTTCCAGATTTGATTCAAGGATTTTTGCCGTTTAACAACCCCATTAAACAATTTGCTCAATTACAAAGAAAGAAAAGTGTTGTGGATTGTTCTCGGTCATCGGTTGCGAACTGGCGCTTTGCAGCTTGGGTTTATAATGCTTATAGGCAGGATCAAGGCAATCGAAAACGAACGTTATATGCTTTGGCTGATAATTTATCTAGAGAGGAAAATGATTTTTATGATCTTGAAGGCCTTTCTGTTTATCAAGGAGTGAGACAGACTTTAACAAAAAATTTAACGGAACCGAATCTTCAAGCGTTAGAGTCAATTGAGTTTCTCAATGGTTTAGCTTTAGGGAGCTGTTCAGAATCAAAGTTTTGGTTGCCGGCCATTGATGTAAATACAAATATTGTCTATACCGATTTTGAATGTCAAGGGGGCAATAGGCCATTTCCAAAGTGGTTGATTGGTCCAAAAGGAAAACCAAAATATTATGATCGCTATAAAGATTTTGATCCAAACGGAGAATTATTGCTTGAAATGTCTGGTGAGCCACCAAATTTGAATCGAGCCTCTGTAGGAGTTGAAAAAAATCCGTGGTGCATGGCTTATGTTGGTGTTGTTGCCAAGTCGAAACCTAAAATTCCATTCTCTCCCTTGGGATCGGTGGAGTTAACGGCTCGTGGCTTTGCTAAACCTTTTGGGGGCAGAATTGGTCCGTGGTATGAAAGTGTTTGGCCTCAAGGAAGTGCCTTTTCAAGTGGAGGGAAAAGAGTCGATTCGCTTCTTCCTTTTCGAATGACTGGAGGGGGTGGAGGTGAAGGTTCATCAGTGAATCATTCAGATAATCAACCGAATCATTCACGTTATGTGGGCGATCAAATGGGAATGAGATCAAAAAGAGCGTTGGCCTATATGGGACGCTCGCTTGAGCGAGTTGGGCAGCAGCAAAAGCCTTGGTGGGAATATTTGAGTGCGGGTGCTCAACCGATTGAAAGCGATTCGCATCCGGGTGATATTTTAGCTTGGGAAGATCAAGAAAATAGTTGGACACGTTTAAGAGATTTAGAGG
>CAYMLA010000420.1:0-2725 GCA_964390785.1 uncultured Bdellovibrionales bacterium
AAGCTGAGAACTGAAGACTGAAATCTGTAGGCTGCGGACGAAGTCCGCTCTATGTCTAGTATAAAAATAATTTTGTGTTTCACTTTTTATAAGAATGTATTTAATCTAAAACAGATTGATGATTTACAAAAACATGAGCAACGATGAAGGTGAAAAATGGCAAGATCGAAAGCGTCTGAAAATAAAAGACTTGGAATTTTAGTGGCAGGAGGGCCTGCTCCTGGAATCAATAGCGTAATTGGAGCAGCAACCATTTGTTCTCGTATGTATAATACGGCTGTTGTGGGTATTTTGGATGGCTTTAAATGGATTATGCAAGGAAATATTGATCATGTGACGGAATTAGATATTCGTAGTGTGAGTCGTATTCATTTTCGGGGCGGTTCCTACTTGGGAATTGCGCGAGATAATCCCACAAAAGATCCAAAGTTTTTAAATAATGTTGTGTCTTCTCTTTTGAGGCTTGATATTAATCGATTAATTACAATCGGTGGGGATGATACATTGTTTTCAGCGTCTCAAATTGAAAAATTATCAAATGGACGAATCAGTGTTGTTCATGTCCCAAAAACAATTGATAATGATTTGGATTTGCCACATGGGTTGAGCACCTTTGGATTTCAAACGGCTCGACATGTTGGTGTAAATATTGTGAAAGATTTAATGATTGATGCTATGACGACTCATCGTTGGTACTTTGTTATTTCAATGGGGCGCAAGGCGGGGCATCTTGCTTTGGGTATTGGAAAAAGCGCAGGGACAACATTAACAATTGTTCCTGAAGAATTTAAAGAGAAAGTTTCTCTTAATACAATAGTTGATATTTTGGTTGGAGCCATTATTAAACGTCTTTCTAGTGGGCGTTCAGATGGACTAGCCGTTATTGCTGAGGGATTAGTTGAAAAAATGGATCCCGATGAGTTTAAAACGCTTCTTAATGTTGAGCGTGATGAACATGATAATATTCGATTGGCCGAAATTAGTTTTGGTGAAATTTTAAAGTATGAAGTTCAAAAACGTTTGGCTGAGTATGGTCTTAAAGTGACTGTTGTCGCAAAAAATATTGGCTATGAATTGCGCTGTGCAGATCCGATCCCCTTTGATATGACATACACACGAGATCTGGGGTTTTTGGCGGCTCATTTTATTTTGCATTCAGGCAATGCTTCATTGATTACAGTTCAAAATGGTGAGTTTATTCCTATTCCTTTTCATGCGATGATTGATCCGGCAACGGGTAAGAGTAAAGTTAGAATGGTTGATGTTAATTCTGATTTTTATAGAATTGCACATGCCTATATGTTGAGATTAAAAAAAGCAGACTTTGAAGATCCTTTCACTTTAGCAAAATTAGCAACAGTGATTAATATTTCTCAGGATGATTTTAAAAAGCGATTTGGATATTTGATTGATTATGATGTTGATTTAGCAGATATCGGGCAGAAAATTCTTATGCACGATGCTGATGGCCCTGAAAAATCGTCTGCTTTGGGTGAAATGATTGGCGATGGTGGTGGCGAGTAAGTTGGGCTGTTGCCATTTGATCAATCTGCAACAGCCACTTACCTTATTTCACAGCAGTTACTGAAACTTATTTTATCACTTCGTCAGTTGATTCTGTTGGCAAGGTTTCGGAGTCAATAGTATCAATGATAGAATTGGCATCGCTTTCAGACTCGGTTACTATTTCAGATTCAGTTATGGCATTAACAGAATCTTTAATAGCATCTAATCTACAGTTTTGAAAAGTTTGTTTCATATTTTCTCTGGTTTCTGCCGGGTCTACACCTAAGTCCTGCAAGCAGGAAGATATGGTGTTTAATTTTTCATCTTTTATATCACTTTTAGCATATATGTTTGAAAGTGTTAAACAATGTCTTACTGCCTGTATTTCTAATTCCATTTGGTAACGTAGTTCTTCCATGCAGATACGCATTTGATTATGAATTTCCACTATTTCTTGTCGACAAGAAACAAAATACTCACGAGCTAGTTTAACTTCTTCAAGATGTTTAGTTCTTCGCTCATTAACTTGTGTTTGCCACTTTTCATAAGCAGCATTACTTTCTTCACTCCATTTATTATAATTTGCATCAGATTGAGTTCTCCATTGCTCATAAGTCGGTCGTTCTTGAGTAAATTGTTTTTTAAACTCGTTATTCTTCATTTCTTCTTCTGTTAACAATGAATTTTCTTGATCATGTCGAGATTCAAAAGATTCCTCGGTTTTCAGATTGTCAGTTTCTTCGGTGCGGGTTACGACCTCTAAGTTTTCTATAACATCTTCTAATTCGTTAATTTCAATGACTTCTTCACTGACTTTCTGGACTACCTGTAAGTTTTTTTCTTCTTGTGCTTTATAGCCGTCACAGCCAAAAAAGACGAATGGTGACAAAGCTAAAATTAAAATTAATTGTGTTTTCATTTTTTCCCCCTTCTAAAGATTAAAAAATAAAGCCCTTTACGTCCCATTCATACGTTTATGATCTCAGAATATTATCAATTGTTCCACTTATAAAAATGATTAGTTGTGTATCAATTGAGTACAAATTTTCAGTATCCACTATTTAGTGCCTGTTGCAGATTATAGAAAGAAATTTGTTGAATTCTCAGAAATTTCCATATTTGTAATAAGGCGATATTTTGTATATCTGCTTTTCCCAATAGAAACTATTAACCCGGCTTCAACGGATTTTCGAAGGGATCTTTGGATTGTAGCAAAAGA
>CAYMLA010000421.1:0-2721 GCA_964390785.1 uncultured Bdellovibrionales bacterium
CAGCAGCCACTAGGCTGTAGCATGACAGCCAACTTTTTCGTTGGCTTCGCTCAAACATCACTTGCTCCAAACAAAGATGACTCAAGTCGTTGCTAAATCTATTTTTTTTATTAATAATAAAAAATTGGTGTAACATAATGAGACCACTGGAGTTGGAGGAATTTTGAATTTTATTAACCTTGATCTTAAAAAAATCATTATTATTTTGGGATTACTTTTGCTGCCTCTTATTTCCGTCAACCTAAAAACAAAGCCTGATGAACCTTCTTTGTTTTCAGATCCCTTTTTATTTACTTCAGGAATTGTCCAAAGAGTTTACTTTGGACTCGTTGACGAAGTTCGCTCTACAACAAGACAATACATTAATCTTATTGGAGTTAAAAAAGAAATCTCTCAACTTCAAAAAGAACATCGCTTTTCAAAAGCTCGCCTTCTCCAGTATGCCGAACTCCTCTCTGAAAACAACCGATTACGCACCCTACTTGATTTTAATCAAAACAGTCCACACAAACTCATTGCAGCTAGACTCATTGGACGAGACTTATTTATTGATCGAGCAACAATACTCATTAACCGCGGAACACACCATGGCGTTCAACCTAATATGGCAGTTATAACAACTAAAGGAGTTGTTGGCTATGTTTTTAGACCTTCAACTTTTTCATCTCAAATTCTTCTTTTAACCGATCGCTCATCTTTTTTTGACGGCATGGTTGAACGCACCCGCACTTTAGGATTTGTTGAGGGAGGAAAACATCAAAAAAAATGTATTTTTAAGCTCCACGATCGTGCTGAAAATGTTGCAATTAACGACGTTATTGTAACAAGTGGACTAGATCCCATGTTTCCAAAAGGAATACCCATTGGAACTGTAAAAAAAATATTCAAAAAAAGCTACAGCGCCTCAACTCAAGTTTTACTTGATCCAATTGTTGACCCCTACAATTTAGAGGAAGTTTTTATTATTAAAACAGTTAACGAGACGACTCCAGATCCCAACTCAGAGGCTTCGTTGTGAGAGAAAATCTGAAATACATTTCAAACATTCTTTTAGTTCTTGCTTCCACACTGCTTATTGCTTCCCTTCAAACAACAATTTGGTATCAATTTTTCGATTTTAGTCCTCCTTTGTTTTGGTTGCCCATTATTGTTTATTTAAGCTTGTATCGAAAAACTTTTGAAGGAATTCTTATTGTTTATCTTCTTAGTTTGGTTTTATATACTTTAACAATTGTTAATATTGGCCTTCTTCTTTTTAACTTTGCAACACTTTATCTCATTTTTTATTTTTTTAAAAATCATATTTTTCTAACTGGCATGAAATATTTTTTCATTTGTAATTGCCTAGCCACAGTTGCATTTCAATTTAATCATCTTCTATTTTCAATTCTTTTTGGAGAATTCACTCATCTTCTTTTTTGGGACCGCCTTCTCCAACTCATTATAACACCTTTATCTGCGTTCCCAATTTATTATCTTTTATCTAAAATTGATCAAGTAACAGACAGAGAACCTCTTATCGAAATGGGAAAAAGCAATTTATGAAGCTTCGAGTATCAAGCCAAGTCGAAGTCAAAGAATACAGCGAACGCTTTAAATTGCTTTATATTACAGTTATTATTGCAAGCTCACTTCTTTTTTTAAGACTTTGGCATCTCCAAATCAACCAAGGAAGTGAACTTCGAATTTATTCTGAAGAAAACCGAATCAAAGAAACGAAAATTCCAGCCCCTCGAGGAATTGTTTATGACCGTAATAACGAGATTCTTATTGATAATATTCCTGGTTATGAAGCCGTCATTACTCCACAGTACACAGTAGATCTTGATCTTGTCTCTCAAAAAGTAGGATCTATTGTTAATATTGATCCTCTTGAAGTTAAACAAACTGTGATAAAAAGCAGAAGACAAAGTGGACCCTTTTTCCCTGCTCGTATAAAAGATAATTTGAGCAGAAAAGAAATTTTTTATTTAAAAAGAGCTCAACTGCAATTTCCAGGACTTGACGTAAGAGAAGCCATCTTACGTCATTATCCTTTAGAAGAAAATGGCGCACAGCTTTTTGGATATGTCTCTGAAATTTCTAAAAAACAACTTCCAATCCTTAATCAAAAATTCGCAGGAAAAATTAAGTTTCGTCAAGGAGACATCATCGGAAAGAGCGGTCTTGAAGAGGTTTTTGACTCTCAAATCAGAGGAACGGATGGCGTTACTTATATTCAAATTGATGCTCGTGGGAGGGAAGCTTCAACAGAAGGAAGCATTTACTCACAAGTGTTTCGAGATCAAGAAGCCATCCCCGGAAACAATGTTACACTAACAATTGATAGAGATATTCAAAAAATTGCGTTTGAAAGTTTTAATGCTTACGATCGAAATGGGGCTCTTGTCGCGCTAAAATCAAATGGTGAAGTTTTAGCCTGGATATCCTCACCTTCCTTTGACCCTAACGAATTTTCAAAAGGAATCTCTTCTCAACTTTGGACAAAACTCATCAATGACCCTTTTAAACCATTAAGAAATAAAGTGATTCAAGATCATCACTCTCCCGGTTCAACCTTTAAACCCTTTATTGCCATTGCAGCTCTTGAAGAAAAAATTATATCCCCCTCCACCATTATATTCTGCCCAGGAATTTTTCGATTTGGTCGACGTGCCTATCACGACCACCTCCGAAGTGGTTTTGGAAACATCACGGTTCTTGAGGCTATTGAACGATCAA
>CAYMLA010000422.1:0-2702 GCA_964390785.1 uncultured Bdellovibrionales bacterium
GAGTTGATCTGCTGTTTTGTTTCGAACTAGAGATTTTGAAATTTGATTAAAGTCGTTTGCTGAGTGTCCCATTTTTTCGGTGGCAATTGATAGATTTGTGAGGATTTGTGTGATTTTTTCTCCTTGATTCAGTGCGAGAGTGAGCTTGTGAATTTCTTCAATAAGAAGTGACGCTTTTGAAAAACCACCTTCTTCACTTGAAAGTGCGTTCATCCAGTCGTCATTTTTTGTTTTTAAGATAAAGCCATTTTCAGGAATAGGTTCATCTGTTTTTGATCCAGGAATAATGTATATGTATTTATCGCCTAATGCTCCTTGTGTTTTTAATTGAGCTTCAGAGTTTGTTGTGATTCGATCTTGATATTTTTTTTGTAATTTCATAGATACAATTAAAGAAGACGAATTTGAATCGAGTTCAACATCTAATACATTTCCAATTTTTATTCCAGAAAGGCTGACAACGCTGCCACTGGCAATTCCGTGAGCGTCTGGAAATTTTGCCTTTAGTATGTAGTTTGACGAAAATAGCGTTGAGTTTTCTCCAAGCAGTATAATTGTGGAGGCAAAAATTAATAACCCAATGGCTACAAATAAACCAACTTTGTTTCGATAAAGACTGTCACTTGTTGTCAACTTTCAACTCCATTAATAAATCTGGTTAAAGGTCGGTCAATGGTAATATCTAATTCATTGATGTTAGCAGAATCAACGATGGATTTATTCATAAGCATTAAAACACGATCACAAACTGTAAATGTGCTTGCTATATCATGAGTCACTAAAATTGATGTTTTTCCTTTTCGTTTTAATTGTAGAATTATTTCTTGTGTTTTTTTTGTATTAAAAGGATCAAGTCCAGCAGTTGGTTCGTCATACAAAATAATTTCTGGCTCTAAAACAATTGCTCTTGCGATACCTACTCTTTTTTGCATTCCTCCTGATAATTCGATAGGAAACAAGTCTTGAGCTTCTTCAAGTCCAAATTGTTTTAGGATAGAAGTGACTTTTTCAATGATTTTATTTTTTGTAAATGATGTGTGTTCAATTAAAGGATACGAAACATTTTCAAATACAGTCATCGAATCAAAGAGCGCGCCTCCTTGAAAAGCGTAGGCTACTTTTTTTCGAATTGAAACTAAGTTTCTTTCATCAAGGGGCACAATGTTTTCACCGAAAATTAAAATTTGTCCTTGGTCAGGGCGTTCAAGTCCGATGAGAGAGCGAAGTATTATTGATTTTCCAACTCCAGATCCTCCAACAACTCCGAGGCACTCCCCCTTGTAAACATCAAATGATAGATTTTCATGAACAATTTTATTTCCAAATTTTTTTGAAAAGTTTATAACTTCAACAGCTTTTAACTTATCCATAGTTCGATCATCCAGAAAAATTTTGTTAAAAAATAATCACTAATGAGTATGAAAATTGAAGAGACCACAACAGATTTTGTTGTTGCTTGCCCAACTTCTTTAGTGCCTTCTTTAATGTTTAGTCCAAAATGACAAGCGGTGAATGAAATGATTAAAGCAAAAAAGAATGTTTTTGTAAGTCCGGATAAATAATCAGAAATGGAAACTGTTGAAAAAACTTTTTGAATAAAAAATTCAGTGTCTAATCCTAATTCTGTAGAGCAAATAAATAGAGCACCAAGTATACCAATGAGATTGGCCATTACAGCAAGCAGGGGAACAGATATAAGACAGGCGATTACTCTTGGGATAACAACTCTTTTGATCGGAGATGTTCCAAGCGCACGAATAGCGTCAATTTGTTGAGTGACGACCATAGATCCAATTTCAGATGTAATTCCAGCACCAACTCGAGCTGCAAATAGAAGACTGGTAAAAACAGGTCCAATTTCTTTAATAATTGAAAGAGATATAATTTTTGGAATGTAAGGGGCTCCTCCAAATTTTTGAAGTGATATTCCAAATTGAAGAGTCATAACCATTCCAGTTGAGAGGGCTGTTGCAAATATAAGAAAAAAAGATTTTACTCCGATAAGATGAATTTGTTCGAGAATTAAGTTATAGTAGATGGGGGGGCGTAATTCTCTAATGAAATCTCTAATCAAACAAGCCGATCCACCTAAAAATTCAAAAAAATTGTGAAATGTTTTTTTGGCTTCAATTTTGTTCACGGACTTGCTCCAAAGCTTTTTACAAATTTGATAAAGCTTTTATGGTCATTTGAAAAACTATCAGGTAAGCCCAAGTAAGTAAGAGTATAAGTGCAATTTCCTTTTTTATAAATTAAAGTATGAAATTTTGTTTTAACACCATCTAAATAACCAGTGGAAATGCTTTCTAAGGCATTTCTTGAATCAAACGCTCTTTTTTTTGAACTTTGAATTTCAAGATCACTAATCCCACTATATGAATCATAGAATATTGTTTCAAGAGAAGGGTCAGTGCTAGAGTTGCAATTGCTGAGATAAGAAATGGTGTTTCCATTATGTGGATTTTGCCAACTTTTGTCGCTATAAGAATTTGTAAATTCAGCAAAAGGAAATTTCGGAGACACAAAAACGACGACTTGACTTTTTTTATTTTCTTGTTTTGGAAGCTTAATTGTAACACATGAGGATAAAATGAACAGACTAAACAAAAACATTAAGAATAATTTTGGTGAAGAATACACGTTGAAAATCCCCCTCAAATAGTGGCTGCTGCAAAACAGCCAACTTTTTCGTTGGCTTCGCT
>CAYMLA010000423.1:0-635 GCA_964390785.1 uncultured Bdellovibrionales bacterium
GATACTTTAGGATAGAATTAACAAAGGCAAAAAAAATTATTAAAAAAGTTAAGGTAGCTGCGGCTAAGTGGCGTGAATACGCAGTCAAATTACAAATATCCAAAAGGAATCAAGACTTAATGGCCAGAGCCTTTAGAGTAGCCGAGGAGTAAGGGCTCGCGTAAAAATAAAATCACATAGATTTAGGAAAAGAGCTTAGTCAGGTTGAATTTGCTGAGCAGCCACAGTTATTGAATGGGCTGAAAAATGAGGCTATTCTCCAGAAGTTTGGGTGAGCATTGTTTTGCAAGACAGGCTAAGAAGAGAAGACATTGACATGAAAGTTTCAGCTCCAAGCTAAGACCTTATTCCATTGCAAAAGCTGGAAGGCGATACTGAGGTTTGAGTTGTGTTTTTTCTTTGAAATTGATTTTGTGATCAGGCAGAAGTTTTTTTAATTCATTTTGTGCCCAATGAATGGTTTGAGGTTCAAACTGGGTTGTATTTGAAAGATCTATCGATTGAGCAAGTGTGTGTTGATATTGATTGGCAATAGGGGTTATGAGCTTTTGAAGTTCATTTAATAAAACTTGAAATTCTTCGTTAGTAACTCCTCTCGGTTGAGGAAAATTTGAAAATGACTCCAAAACGTTCGT
>CAYMLA010000423.1:645-2699 GCA_964390785.1 uncultured Bdellovibrionales bacterium
GTGTTTATAACAGCCAGCAAGTCGAATGATTGATTCCAGTTGCACATCAGATTCACCGTATTTCATTGCTGATTGAAAGGCAAGTTGGGCTTTTTCAAGTTTTTCTGTTTTAAGGCTGATGACCATGATAAGTCGTTCTGCTCGGCTTTTTACGCTTTGTTGATGAAATTCTTTTTCGAGTATTTTTGCTTGAATCAATCGAGCTTTTGCGCGAATGGCATGAGGGGTTGGTCGATTGCTTCTTAGGAGTCGTTTGGCTTGATTAAAAGCGTCGGTATTGTTTCCTTTTTGATAGAGTTCTTCAATAAAATGATATTCTCCTAAGCTTGCAGCCGGTTCAATGTTTGAAGCAACCATTCTTTTCCAGTTGGCTTTTTGGCTGGCGAGTTGATGAGTTTGTTTATAGATGTCATCAAGTCGGAGGAGAATATTTGCTTTTTTATTATTATCAACTTGATCGAAAAGTTCTTCATAGAGAGGTTTAGCTTTGATCCAATTTTTTTCAAGATAGTAAAAATCAGCAGCAAATTCTTTCCATTTTTTTTCTTGATTGGAATCTATAGCTGCAAGTTCAATAAGCGTATCGGCAGCATAGTTAAGTTGTGCTCGGTCTTCATAATGCTTTGCTGCCGCTTGTATCATTGTGATGCTACGTTTGTCTTTTGGATATTTTTTTGCATAATCTTTTGCAAGAAGAGCTCCTTTGGTGATTGATTTATGTGTAAAATAAATTCGAATGGCTTCAAATAAAGCATCTTGAGCAAGTTTATCTTTTTTAAAAACTTGAGCAAATTTTTGAAATTCATTTGCCGCTTCCATGTGTTTTCCATTTTCATCCATTTGTTGTATTTCAGCAAAATAAGATTCTTGATAAATCTTGTTTAAGTCTTTTTTCCGATTTTTATCTCGTGTTTGAGAGATTAATTGATAAGCATAATTTTTTAATTCGGTGTATTTTTTTTCTTGGTTTAAAATATCTAAGTAAAGATCTTGTGCTTTTGTTGACTTATCAGAACCTGATTTGAGTTGACTTAATTTTAGTAACACAGGTTTTGCTTTTTCAAAACGATTTTTATCATAGTCTATTAGAGCTGTCATGTAATGCAAATCGTGTTTAAACTTTCCTTCAGGGTGACGTTTAAAATATTCAGTGGTTAATTTTTGAAGTTCTTCTTCCTGAACAGGAGTCCATTTGTTTTTAACGTGTTTTTCTAAGGAGACAATAGCGGCGTAATCAGCTTGATGGCTCATTTCTTTGTCGTCTGTACTTTTTCCAACAAGAGAATAGTGATAACTGGCTTTGTCAAATTTATTCATTTGAAAAAGAAGATCGGCATAAACAAAGCGAGCTTTAGTTTTGGAATTTTCATCAACAGAAGCATTTAAATAGAGTTCAAAAGCCCCCGCTGAAGAATCAGCAATATCTTGTCTTGTTTGATTTGATTTTTTCCAAAGTTCCCACCATTTTTGTGCAAGTTGTAAGGTCGTTGGAGGGAAGTTTTGACAACTTGATACGTCATTGTTGACTTGTTTGATGCTCCATTTTGAATATTTATCACAGAGTTCAGCTAATTTTTTTAAAGTTTGATAAGCATTTGGTCGATCTCTGGCGTCTTCGTAGTTCCAGACAATCAAGTCATAGGCTTCAGGGACTTTGCTTCCAAAAGGGATGTTTTCAATGTATTGAGTAAGAAAAACAGTGACTTCTTTGTATCGTGAATGGTTACGATAAATTTTAGCTAAACTAATCAAAGCAATTCCAACTTCTTCTTCAGTAACAAGTTTAGAAAAGTAACGATAAGCTTGATCGGCATTAAATACATCACCATAAAAAATAGTAAGATCTCTTAGGGCTTCTTGTCTTAAAGCAAAACGTCGAGATTCGTCCTGAGTGGTATTTTCAGGGGCACCCAGTTTAATTAGGAATTCTAGTTCTTTCATGGCCTCTAGGGACTGATGAAGATTATAATGAGTCCATGCCGTTTTATAAATGGCATAAGGATATACTCGAGATGATGGATATTTTTTAATTTTATTATAATAATTTAATGCAG
>CAYMLA010000424.1:0-2696 GCA_964390785.1 uncultured Bdellovibrionales bacterium
AAAATTTGATTTATAGCCTTTCTAATCAGTTGAGAGTCAGTTGATACAACAATCTTATTAAAAAGCTTAGACTCAAGAGCCGATTTAAGAGACCAATAAAACAAGGGTTTGCCCATAATTTCTTTTAGGTTCTTATTGGGAATAGATTTAGAGCCGCCTCGTAGGGGCATTAACGCAAGAAAACTCACAAATTAATGCACCTTTTTAATTTTTTTCGTTGAACAGCTTCTATATCAAGTACATCTTCTTTTTTAAAGTTTAATGCCAAAGAAACATTTTTCAAATCACGACAGAGCTTCATCAATCCACCCGGCTCTAAAGAAGCCGCATGATCAGTCCCCTTCCATGTTCGATCAAGAGTATAATGACGTTCAACCCATGATGCTCCAAGTGTTAGAGCTGCTATGTCAACTGCAATTCCTAAATGATGTCCTGAAAATCCAATTTCTTTAACACGTGAGCTAAAACTTTCTTGCAGTCGCTTAATTTCATAAAGGCAAACATCTTCAAAGGGCACAGGATAACCAGAAGTACAGGCATAAACAACTAAACGTTTGTTTGCATTTTTTTGTTCAAAAAACTCGACAATTTTTTGCTCTTCTTCTTTGGTCGTCATGCCAAAAGAAAGATGAATATCACCATTGTAGTTTGAACAAAGAAAATCGAGCATTTTAAAATTTAAATTACATGCGGAAGGAATTTTAATAAAATCAGGATTAAGTGATGCGATTTCTTGAGCAGAAGTTAAGTCCCAAACAGAACTTGAATATCCAATGCCAAGCTTGCTACAATAATTAAAAAGCTCTTGGTGCTGATCCAAATTAAACTCAAGAAATTCACGGTGTTCACCATAAGTATTGCCATAAGCATTGATTGGATTAGGATGAGGGGCATTGTATTCTTCTGCCGTTAAAAGCTCCTTGTTGTTTCTTTTTTGAAATTTCACATAATGAGCTTGGCAGAATAAAGCCGCAGTTTTAATGAGGTCTTTTGCAATCTCAATTTGTCCCTTGTGATTACAACCAATTTCAGTTATAACTTTTGCCACAACCCCTCCTTAAAAAATTTGTTTTAATTATTGAGACAATGTTTAAACGAGGGGGCATTAATTCACAATAGGAAATTGTGTCATGCGCGCTGCGTTTTTTTGACTGAGGATTTATGACGTTGAGTCATTTTATAGTCAAATTTTATCGAAGTTGAATTTTAAAGGTTTAATTTATACAAAATCAATTCAAAATAAAATTATCAGTAGTAAATAAATTTATAAAAGTTAAGTGATTTTAGGGAAAAAGAAAGTTTTTCAGGTAATTTAATTTTAGGAATGAGTTATTAGAAGTCTTGTAATAAAATTTTTTTGTATTAAAAAGTGTTGATAATGAGAATATTTAAATGACAAAACTTTTAAGCCAATTAAAGAAAAAATTTTTAATGAGTGATCAAATTCAATTGGCTGTCAAAGGGATTGGTTATCAGTTTTTTGATAAATTGATAAAAGTTGTTGGTGGATTCTTTATTTATGCATGGATGGTAAGATATCTTGGCCCCGAAGATATGGGGGTTTTTACTTTTGTTCGAGATTTTATAGGAATTTTTGTTTTAATTGTAACATTTGGAATGAATGAAGTTTTAGTTAATCATCTAGTGATTTGTAGAGATGACAAAAAGAAAATTGGAGAAGTACTTGGTACTGTCTTTGTTTTTCGGTTTGTTCTTGCCATTATAAGTTGGCTTCTTGTTAGTCTCGTTATTCCATTTTTTTCGACATCTACAAAGATTCAGTTTTTGACCGCTGTTAGCGCTTGGTTGCTTTTAGGCTTTGCCTTTCAAACGTTCATATCGTTTTATTTTTCTCGTGTTAAAATTAAAGACATTACAATTGCAAGTCAAGCGGCTTGGATATTAGCAAATGTTTTAAAAGTAGTAGGAATATTTTTGAGAATGGAAGTTCTTTATTTCATTTTTTGTTACAATATTCAAACTGTAATGGATAAAGTTATTTGTTTTTTTCAATTTGTAATCAAATTTGACTACAAACTACGATTTAATTTTCAACTGCTTAAAGAGATGATTATTCCAGCTCTTCCAATGGCTATAACTGCTTTTCTTGTTTTTTTTGAAACAAGAACAGGAACGTTTTTTGTGAATTATTTTTTAGGAACAAAAGAAGTCGGATATTATGGGGCTGCCCTATCTCTTACTGGAGTAGCTACTTTTTTTCCAGTTTCTATAATTTCGACAATTTATCCAATGATTTTAAAAAAAATTGAAGCTAATAATTTTGAAAAAATGGATTATCATTTAGTTAGTTTATATTCTATTACTTGGATTATATCCTTGTCTTTTGCACTTATATTTTATTATTTTGCAGATGTATTTGTACTTTTTCTTTTTCTTTACCTGACATACGCCACACAAAAGGTTGTTCGCCTTCGTTCCCTGTTTGTACAAAACGCAAAGGAATGATGAGTGTGTTTTGGGCAATAGTATGAATGGCGCGTATCTCAGCGGTTAACCCAGGCAATATGCGTGAGTCTTTTTCAAGAAACTGCAGAGATACTCCGTAGGTAGGTACTCCTTGGCTTTGCGTATCTATTGGGTCAATGTTGCTCACCACCAGAGGAAATATTTCGCTTTTTCCATACGCCTCAAGTGTTGCATTGGCTTCCATACCTTCTCGTATGCCCCCTATTAAA
>CAYMLA010000425.1:0-2696 GCA_964390785.1 uncultured Bdellovibrionales bacterium
TATAGTGCGCTATTACACAACAGCCACTATTTAAAGTCCGTTTTTTGTAACTTCCCTACAGCTGTTTGTATTGTGTGTCACTAAATTACCCTTTATTGATTGTAAGGGCATTTTAAATTTGGGGGAATTATTTTATGAGTAAAAAAATAGGCGGTTCACTAAAAATTATTTTTGTTTGTCTTGGTTTACCTATTATACTTTCTTTGTTCTATATGAACTGCAACAGTAAAGACTTCGGAAACAGCGTCCACTTTAGTGAAAGGCAAGACTTAGCTGTAAATACTTATTCTTCTGACGACGAACTCATTGACGAAGAACCACAAGAAGACAATGATGATAAAACAAACGTTGATTACGAATGTGTAGAAACAATAGAGAAGTTAACAACACCAGTAAAAGTCTTATTTGTTGTGGACACTTCTGGATCAAGTGTTCGTGACGCTAATTCTAAAACAGGAACAGATCCCCACAAAGATTTTCGATATGGAAAAATTAAGGAATTTTTAGAAAATAACAAAGATAAAAAAAATCTTCACTGGCAATTTATTACTTTTAGTGGAAGCACTGCAAATTCATACATCGCTGACGAGATGACCAAGCAAATCGCCTTTACAAATGACGTCAATCTTGCCTTTTCAGCATTAGAACGATTTTTCTCTTGGAAAGATCAAGGATGGACTCCCTATCGTGCTGCTTTTTCTGCCATTCAAAATTCAATTCAAAAAGATAAAGACTTTAATGACCCTTCTATGAATTATGCCACCCTTTTTCTTTCAGACGGAAAGCCAACTGATTACTGTGAAAACTCTAGATTTCACCAATCGGGATGCCCAATTGATACAAACGAAATCTATTCTGATGTATTAAAAATAGTCAATATGGCTCATCGTCGCATTACCTTAAACACCTTGTACTACGGTCCAGAAGACTTGTCAGCGCGAAATCTCTTAAACGGAATGGCTGAAAAAGGAAACGGCCTCTTTGTTGATACCAATTTGAGCACAAGAAACATTAAGCTAGGTGATACGATTCAAGTTCAAGTCCCTTGTGAATGAGTTTTCCAAATTCTCAATAGGTTATTCAAAAGAGCAGGGATCTCTGATAATTTTATCGAAGTGGGTCCATCACAAAGAGCTTGATCTGGATTGGGATGAGTTTCTAAAAAAATACCATCAACTCCAACTGCAAGGGCTGCTCGAGCTAAAGCGGGAGCCATTTCGCGACGGCCTCCACTGGATTGGCCTGTCGCTCCTGGTAACTGTGTTGAATGAGTGATGTCCATAATCACAGGGAACCCCAAAGCGCGCATATCAATTAACCCAGTCATGTCATTAATTAAACGATTATAGCCAAAACAAGTTCCACGCTCACAGAGTAAAATTTTATCATTACCAGCCTGAATCGCTTTTTGCGTAATGGCCTCCATATCCCAAGGAGCCATAAATTGGCCTTTTTTAACATGTAAAACTTTACCCGTTTGAGCCGCTGCAATAATAAGATCCGTTTGTCGACATAAAAACGCTGGAATTTGAATCACATCTGCAACCTCACTAACATAAGAAACTTGCTCAGTCTCATGAACATCCGTTAAAAGAGAACAATTCACTTTTGATTTCACTCTTTCCAAAATCTGAAGAGCCTTATCCGTCCCAGGTCCACGATAACGCCCCGCGCTTTGTCGGTTAGCCTTATCATACGAACACTTTAAAACCCAAGGAATACCAAGCTCAGTAGTCATTTTTTTAAGCTCTTGAGCCACTTCTAAAACCAACCCCTCATCTTCGACAATATCTGGTCCAGCAAAAAGGTTAAAGCAATCCGCTGCCCCCCAAGTGATGGTTTGAGTTTGTGTTTTCATTGTTACTGTTTTTTTAAGCGGTTGAAAAAAAGACATTAAACACTCCTTTGAACATTCAGTATAAGTTCACAAACTTCTCTTACAGCTCCAAGTCCCGCAGGACGCTTTGTAATGTAATGAACCTTTTCCAAAACAGATTCCATCGCATCAGAAACCGTCGCAGAAAATCCCGCCTGTTCAAGAAAAGGGATATCCATTTCATCATCTCCCATATAAGCCACTTCTGAAGGTAAAAGTTTTGTTTTTGTTAAAAGGTCTTGCCAAGACGTGTGCTTGTCTCCTTTTCCCTCATAAAAATAATTAAACTTTAACACCTTCGCACGTTCACGAATGTCTTCAGACTGCGAACTCGTGATCAGGGCGGTTAATAACCCCTCTTCTTGAATTCGCTGGAGACCAAGCCCATCACGAATAGAAAAACTTCGTGCCCAACGCCCATCGCCCCTATAAAAAATACGCGTGTCTGTTAAAATCCCATCACAATCAAGTGCAAGCAATTTAATATTTTTCAATCGTTCTTTTAAATTTTGTCCAAGCTTCTTTTCCATACGTACACACAATCTGCTACAAAATAGCCACAAATACAAGCAAGTTGTCTATTGAATCGGTTGCAATCACCATTTTTATTTAAATATCTGACACATAATTTCAACATTTTTTTATGATTTGAGAAAGTCTAGCCTTACCTAATTATCTCAAAAATCCGATAGAAGATGAATCAAACAGTCAATTTAATTTTACATCCATTTTATTATACTGTTTTTTTTCTATTAATTTTATTGCCAACTACAGCTCTACCAATTTCGGAAAAAAACTATGAATCTGATTATGAACAATT
>CAYMLA010000426.1:0-2694 GCA_964390785.1 uncultured Bdellovibrionales bacterium
CCCCCTTCACGGGGGTGTGGATTGAAACAGGTCTTTCAAGCTGAGATTGATACTCTGCTTTTTTAACATCCATTTGTTTTTCAAACTCTTTCATTCTATTTTCAGAAATTTTAATCTTTTCTTCTCGATCATCCAAAGCAGACACTTTTGATCTAAACTCTCCTTCTAAATTCTTCTCTTCTTCGTCTAAGCTTTTCTTTTTCTTTTGAAAACTCTCCTCCACGTCTTTTAATTGTTGTTTTTGTTTTTGAATTTCGATTTCAACATTTTTTCTTGCTCTGATTTCAAAATCTTTTGTCCTATTTTTTGCATCTTTTTCAATTTTTTGAACCTCAGATTTTGCTCGATTAACAATTCTTTCGGCCTCTATTCGTGCTGATTTTTTTGTATCAAGTTCTTGTTTAGTTTTAACAATCCAAATCACACTTGATCCCAAAACAAATCCAATAATTCCAGCCACCAAACTACTCAACATCCATAATTCCATTACAACTCCTTCTTAACCCTTCCAATTGTGTTAAAACAACAGGGATTCTGTTGTAGTCAATTTTGAGCAAAGCCAACAAAAGCGAAACAAACGCTGAAGAAGGCTCCTTAGCAATATTTATTCTATAAAAATTTAAAGAGAAATCGGTCGAGGACATTGATTAATTATATGAATCATCATTATTTATGAAAACACAATCACTCCTGCAAAAAAATAACACTCTTTTTGTCTTTACTCAGACAACAGCATTTTGCAACAGCAACAAAATAAATCAAAACAATTCTCTTCCATTTCTCTAAAAGCCTTTTAACTCAGTCTTAGAAGAAGCTTACAACCTCTCTAAAAGCCTTTTATTAAATAGTGGCTGCTGCAAAAAACAGCCAACTTTTTCGTTAGCTTCGCTCAAATCTCACTGCGACGTACTTGATGTACGACTCGTTCGATTTGAACTCGCACGCCTCAAATTTGACTATTTTCCAACAGCCACTTAGGCATGCTGCAAAAACAGCCACTAAATAGACTCAAGCACAGAAGAAAGTTCTAAAATCCGATGTTCCATTGAATCAATTTCTTGATAAGTTTGTTTTTTTAAAGACATTAACTCTTCAGTTAAGTTTAAACATGCTAAGACAGCTGCATTTTGAACAGAGCCGTTTTTACTGGATTTGAGGCACTGAGATATTTGTCCATTCACAATAACAACCAATCGATTAACTGTTTGTTCATCAAGAGATGACTTCAATTTAAAACTAATGCCGGCTATTTCTACGTCAAAAGTTTTTTTGTCGGCAATCACTTCCTTCTCCAAGCTAAATATTTCTTTAATATTATTAATAACATAACAAGCGTTCGAAGCCCAGAACTATTTTATTCTTATTAAAAATTTAGAAATTGATTCAACGCAAAGAGCCTACATTTAGTGGCTGCTGCGAAATAGCTTCAACGGATCTGCATCATTAAATCTATTTCGCAACAAGCACTATATAATAGATAATACAAACTCTGAAGCAGAAAAACCGCGTAAATCTCCAATGCCCTCACCCACTCCAATGAGTTTAATGGGCAATTTTAAATCACAAGCCACACCAACAGCAACTCCACCTTTGGCGGTTCCATCCATTTTCGTTAAAACAACACCAGTAATTTCAACCGCCTGTTGAAATTGCCTTGCTTGAACCAACGCGTTTTGACCCGAATTAGCATCAAGAACAATAAGTACCTCATGAGGGCCTGATGGAATAATTTTTTGAGATACCCTTTTCATTTTACGCAATTCTTCCATTAAATTGGATTGAGTATGAAGCCGACCGGCCGTGTCAACAATGACATAATCAAACCCTTTAGACTTGCCCTTTTGGCAAGCTTCAAAAACAACAGCACTAGGATCTTTAACTGTTTCTGGATTAAATATTTCAACTTGTGCCCGTTCTGTCCATACTTTAAGCTGTTCTCCGGCAGCGGCTCTAAAGGTATCCCCAGCAGCAACCAACACGCTTTTTCCTTGCTTTGCCAATTGAGCAGCAATTTTACCAATTGATGTTGTTTTTCCTGAACCATTAACTCCAACAATAAACAATATTGTTGGCCCACCTTCTTGATTTGTATTGAATTGATCAACAGAAAAAGAAAGATCTTCACCCATTACAGATCGAAAAATTTCAATAAGTTCTATTCTAAGAATTTTTTTAACATCATCAATCGTGTATTGTCCTGATAATTTTTCTTTCAAATTCTTTAATAAATAATTCACTGTTTGAGGACCTAAATCACTCGTATAAAGAATTTCTTCAATTTCTTCCCACTGCTCTTCGTTCAATTGAGTTTGTCCATCAAAGACTTCTTTAATTCTCCCCCAAAAGCTTTGTTTTGTCGCTGACAAAGCTTCTTCAACTGACTTTCCAACAGGTTCGGGTTTGTCAGGGGGTTCAGATTTGTCAGTGGTTTTTTTTGCTTCTTCAATGGTTTTTTTTACTTGAACATCAATACCCACTTTATCTTTTCGACTGCGCAAAAGAAACCAATAAAAAGATGCAATTAAAACAATAACAATAGTAGGAATAATGAATAAAATAAAAAGATGCTCAAAGAAAATTTGATCAAATAACATAACTCTGCCCCCATCAAAAAATGTAACTCAATAAACATTAGAGTAGCTGCTGCAAAACAGCCAACTTTTTCGTTGGCTTCGCTCAAATCTCACTGTTTTG
>CAYMLA010000427.1:0-2694 GCA_964390785.1 uncultured Bdellovibrionales bacterium
CTTCAAATTCATCTTCGTTAAACAACATTAGCGATCTAAAAGCCCACGGGAAAAAAACTATTTTGCTCAGTCAAACATCCTACGAAAAATCGCTTTTATCTTTACAATTAGACAACAAAAATTCAATTCCTTTTTCTGTTTTTGTTCGAATAAAAAACAGTGACAACCAACATTCAAAATTACGCCTTAATATTTACGAATCTCAAAGCAAAAAACTCCTCAAAGAGGGAGTGTTCTCATTTCAATCCCATCATTTATTTGAATGGTTTTTAATCGAGGATTTAAACATCCAAGAAAGCCTTTTTGAAATTGAATTCGAATTTTTAACCGAAGGTTTAAGCGTAGATATCATTGCATTAAATAGTAAAATTGAATCTCAAAGTGAAACATTAAATCGACTTGATGCCATCGATAACGCCTATATAGAAAACCAAAGTCCAGACACTTCTCCAACAGTTGAGCCAACAGTTGCTCCAACTGTTGCACCAACAACAACACCGAAGCCAACAGTCGCTCCAACTGTTGCACCAACAGCAACGCCAAAACCAACAGTCATTCCAACCATTGCGCCAACAGCAACGCCTCAGCCAACAACCTCTCCTTCCAGTCCATACGCAACAGTATTGCGTCCTTTTAATAGTCAAAGTGCTCAGTATCGTCCAATAGGCACAGGAGCTAAACTTGGTGATGTTGCCGTTTTACGTGATAAGTATCGTGGAGCTGGAACTATTATGGCCGCTAATACCCCTTATGGATTTCCCATGGCAACCGTTGACCCCAAATATTCTGTTCGCACTTTTGTGAAAAAAAATCCAAATCTAAACACTGCTCTTCCACTTTCGGTAAGAGTAAGACCTGATTTTGGGCATAAGGAATATAATGAAGGCTCAGTTATTTTTGATCCACTTAAAAATTTAGTTTATGATACGTATGATGTTCGATTAAATAATCAAGCTCTCGTAGCCCGTCCTCATGCTTTAAATGGCCTTGGACATGCAAAAGTAGATGCACCCTTAGGAAGTCGCGTTGGTGTGACCGCATCAGGAGTCTCTGTTCTTATTGGTGCGATTCGAGCTCATGAAGTGTTAACACCGGGTTTGGCTTGGAATCATGTATTAGCTATTACTGTTCCTCGCAAAATCAATACAAGTCCACACGTTTTAAGTCGGGGAATTCAATGGCCAGCTTCAGCAGTTGATGGTACAGCTCACACAGAAAATGATGGTCCATTAAATTATGGTGCCTTGTTAACTTTTGATTCTAGTTTTAATTACAAAACTGCAATTGACGCTGTTCCAAACAGTGTTTTTGGTGGAAATCAGGCTCGAGAGGCACGCGCAAAAGAAATTATGAAACGCATGGGAGATAGCATTTTCGGTTATGGCATTCTTATAGTTGATGGTGGTGGAGTTGGCTTTAGAGCTGAATTTACGGATGAGCAGTTAAGAATGGACCTTGTTAACATTTTACGTAAAGCCAATTTTATTGGAAATTTAAAAGAGGTTACTAATTCCGTTCTTCCAGGTAATACAGCTAAAATTGAGAAAGGCCGACATGTTTACTCAGGGGTGCGGACAGCACCAACCTGGCCTGCAGGAGGAGGAACTCCAAGACAACCCAGTCGCTAGTGTCAAGTGCGGATCCGTCCAGACTCTAATAACTTAATTTTTAATGCAGTTTGTTCTTATTCACTTTTTTAAAAATATCTCCGATTTCAGTGCTGTTGATTTTATTATTTTTTTATCTTCAATTGGAATTTTTTGAGAAACACCCTTTTAGCAACCTATTGAATTTATTTAGAAATGAGTTTTTGTGGGAGACCGTATTGAGTTTTATCTAATTTTTGCTCAGGCTTGATTTCTCATTCAGATTGTCAAAATTGAGTCTCTCTGATGGTGTAGGATTTTATATTCACAAATTCGTGTAAACCATATTGAGCAAGTTCTCGGCCAATTCCACTTTTTTTAATCCCCCCAAAAGGAAGAAGTGGATCTGATTTTACAAAATCATTAATGGCAACAGAGCCGCATTCTAATTGTTTTCCAATCAAAAGAGCTCGTTGACTGTCTTTTGACCACACACTTGCTCCGAGTCCAAATTCAGTTTGATTGGCCAAAGTGATTGCTTCAGAGTCTTGATTAAATCCTGTGATTGAGGCTATTGGACCAAAAATTTCTTCCTCGAAAACATTCATTTGTGGTTTAACATCCGTTAGTAGAGTGGGTTGAAAAAAACAACCTTTTCCAATGGGTGAAGATTGTCCACCATAAAGAAGGCGCGCCCCTTGCTTGAGTGCCGTTTTAAGTTGATTGTCAAGGTTCACGAGAGCTTGTCGGTGAACAAGTGGCCCCATATCTATTGACGGATCAAGAGGGTTTCCTGTTTTAATTTTTTTTATTTTTTCTAAAAAGAGGTCTATAAATTTATGAATGATTTCGTTGGATACAAGAAAGCGCTTTGCAGCAATACAACTTTGTCCAGCATTAATAAAGCGGGATTTTATTGCCCCTTCTATAGACAAATCAAGGTCAGCGTCATCTAATACAATAAACGGGTCACTTCCTCCTAGTTCCATAACAAATTTTTTTAAATTTATTCCACACGTTTTTGCTACAGATTGTCCTCCATGAGTGCTTCCTGTAAACGATACTCCACAAATTTGAACTCCAAATTTGCTTAGATTTCAAATCTGTT
>CAYMLA010000428.1:0-2663 GCA_964390785.1 uncultured Bdellovibrionales bacterium
TAGTACGTCGCAGTGAGATTTGAGCGAAGCCAACGAAAAAGTTGGCTGTTTTGCAACAGCCACTATTTAACACCTTTAATTCGACTCATCTTCCTCGCCTGGAGTATTTTGAAACTGACTTAAAGCATCACCAAAAATATCACCAAAACTTGTTTTTGATGTTGAGGTCGCTTTTTTAACATAATCAGCAACATCTGCTTTTTGTTCTCTTAACTTCACAAGTTTAGAACTTAATCCAATTCGCCTTGATTCTTTATCAATAGAAATCACTTCAGATTTAATTTTATCACCTTCTTTACAGAATTCATCAGGATGATTGATTCGATCCGTTGCTAATTCACTAATATGAATCAAACCTTCGATATCAGATTCCAGTTGAACAAACACACCAAAATCAGCAGTTTTTAAAACAGTCACTTCATGTTGCGTACCAACACCATACTTACCTTCAATGTTAGCCCAAGGATCAGATTCTAACTGTTTAACCCCCAAACTAAATCGTTCATTTTCAATATCAACACCCAAAACAACCGCTCTAACTTTTTCTCCCTTTTTAAACATTTCTGAAGGATGATTAACTCTTTTAGTCCAAGAAAAATCTGAAATATGAACTAATCCATCAATTCCATCTTCGATTCCAATAAAAACACCAAACTCAGTGATTGATTTAGTTTCACCCTCAATAATCGTTCCCGGAGGATAAGAATCTCGCAATTCAATCCATGGATTAGGTTGAAGTTGTTTCATCCCAAGACTAATTCTTCTATTATCAGTATCGACTTCCAAAACAACAACTTCAACTCCCTCACCAACGCTGACAATTTGTGATGGATGTTTAACTCTTTTTGTCCAACTCATCTCGCTAACGTGAATAAGTCCTTCAATACCTTCATCCAATTCAATAAATGCTCCATAATCAGCCAAGCTAACAACAACTCCTTGAAGTTTTGTTCCTGAAGGATAGTTTTCTTTAACCGCCTCCCAAGGATCTTCATGTAATTGTTTTAAGCCCAAAGAAACACGCTCTTTTTCAGAATCATACTTAAGGACTTTAACCTTAATTTCATCACCAACACCAACCATTTCAGAGGGGTGTTTTACTCTTCCCCAACTCATGTCAGTAATATGAAGCAATCCATCCATTCCACCAAGATCGATAAAAACACCATAATCAGTAATGTTTTTTACCATCCCCATAACGATTGACCCTTCTCTCATGGCATCAATAGTTTGATTTTTAAGATTTTCTCGTTCTTGTTCAAGAATAGCACGACGAGACAACACAATATTGCCACGTTTTTTATTAAATTTGATAACTTTAAATTTATACTTTTTGCCTATAAAAGAATCCATATTTCGAACGGGTCGTAAATCAATTTGGCTGCCTGGCAGAAAAGCTTTCACTCCAATATCAACACTTAATCCACCTTTAACTTTAGCAATAACGACTCCCTCAATAATTTCTTCATTTTCAGCGGCACGAGAAATGTCATTCCAAGCTCTTAACATATCTGCTTTATCTTTAGATAAACCAACCATCCCGGTATCTGTTTCAATTCTATCAATGTAAACTTCTATATCATCTCCAACCTTAATATCTCTTTGACCTTCAACCATTCTAAATTCGCCAATAGGGATTAAGCCTTCCGCTTTATAGTTGATATCAACTAAAACAAAATCTTGCTGAACTTCAACCACTTTTCCTTCAACAATATCACCCACTTTAAAATCACGATCACTCAGAGAGTTTTCAAAAAGATCGGCAAAACTTTCTCCACCACCAGCAGTCTCAATACCAGGGTTTGCTTTAACCTCACTGTCTCCTGCATCGAGTGCTGCCAAAACTTTTTCACGTTCCATTTGTGATTTGTTTTTAGATTTGTTATTAGACATGTACAAAAATAACCTCCTCCGAATAGAAGCCTTAATTAGCAACTATTCTTAAATAAAATCCATCTCGAAAAAAAAACAAAATTCGAAATGAGACCTATTTTTTAGCTGTAAACTCCTGCTATTGTCAAAAACATTCTGCATTAAGTTAAAAAACATTTGATTTGACTAGAAACCTTCTGACTAACTTGCTCTAAAGTCAGCTCAGTAGAGTCTATAACAAAAGCTCCTTCAGGTACACTTAAAGGAGAAACTTTACGCTTTTGATCGGATTCGTCCCTTTTACTTTGTTTTTTTAACACTTCATCAACATTCATTCCTTTTTCTTTTGCTCTTCGAATCGCACGAGAGTCTTCATTTGCTGTAATAAAAAATTTAACTAAAGCGTCCGGAAAAACGACTGTTCCACAATCTCTCCCTTCTGCAATCAAATTGGGGTAATGAAAAACTAAATCTCTTTGAACTTGTAAAAGCTGAGTTCTAACTTGAGAAAACTGACTAATTTTGCTAGCAATATCACCAATTTCAACAGAATAAATTAATTCTGTAACATCTTGATCCTTATATAAAAAACAAGTTTGCTCTGACTTTAATTCAACTCTCCACAATTTATCATAAACAAGCTTTGCTAAACGAGTTTCATCATCAGGCAAAATTCCCTCCTTAAAAGAAACATAAGCTAACCCTCTATAAAATGCTCCAGTTGAAACCCAATTCCAATTCAACTTTTGAGCTACAATTCTTGACACTGATGATTTCCCAGAAGCTGCAGG
>CAYMLA010000429.1:0-2659 GCA_964390785.1 uncultured Bdellovibrionales bacterium
AACATTGCGTAATGATAAATTTGCTTAAAAAAACGAGATCTGGGAGTCTTATAGCATAGCAGCCCTATTGTTTTAATCCCCTTGTTAATTGTCTCAATTTGAAATTATTTAACTTTCTTTGCAATTCTTTGTTTTTTTTCAATACAAACATGATAAACTAAATAGAAGTGATGACTAAAAATGAAAACGAAAATGATCCCCCTTTTAGTCGATAATCGTCACTGTTTTTTAGATTTTTTTGTTTAACCATGATTTGAAAATCCCCCTTGCCATTAAGATTTTCACTTCATTTTAACCATGGAAATAATAAATGAAAAAGAAACCTTGTTTTTTTACTCAAAATTTAGGATATAGCCTCATTGAACTTCTTGTTGTCTCTTCATTATCCGTCGTCTTATCTGTTTCTGCATTGTATTTTATAAGCCTCAATTTTAGCTATCAAAAACAATTTCAAAATAAAACCTCATTAGTCTCACTGCGAACAGAAATTGCGAGCTTCTTTTTAAACAACGAAATCATAACTTCAACCATTGAAGCTTCCATTAATCCTTCTTTGCAATGCTTAAAAAACGGAACAAGTTGTTATGGACAAACGGGACAATTTGCTTTGGTTCAAGACATCGGAGGAACCCCCACCCCTATTTACCAAATGCATGTTCCTGGTCAAGATGACAACCAAGAACAAGGTTTTGACTTAAATGGAAAATCGTGCAACACCTTTGACAAAACAAACGGCAACCCTTCTTGCCCTTATCGATATGAATTTTCATGGAAAGCCCTTTGTCAACCTCCATGCAATCAAAAAGTAATTATTGAGCTTAAAGCAGACTTTTTTTATCGTCCCGGCGCGTCCGCTTCTCAAACGTCTGTGATTAACGAAAATAATATGAAAATCACTTTTTTGACTGTACAAGAAGGTCACTCAATTCCTCCTGTCGGAAAGTTTACTGGAACATTTTATTGTAATTTTGTAAGCTTTCCTAATGGAAAACTTCTTGCTTGGGGAAATAATTACCCAGGAACTTGTGGAATTGGAAGTACTAGCCCAATTTATCCTCCTGTACAACCCATCGATACAACAGGCACGCCTGTAACAAATGTTAAATTAATTTTTGAAGGTTGTTCAGAACACTCTTGCGTTATCACAGCAGACAATAAGGTCATGTGCGCTGGAAGTAATAAACATGGAGAAATCGGCGCTAATTTACCTACTGGCGCTGGTTCTTATCAAAATAAATTCACTTATGTTGTTGATTCTTTCGGAAATCCTTTAACTGATATTGAAGACGGTTATTGTGGAACACAGGCAATGTCCTGTGCAAAAAAAACCAATGGTGAAATCTGGTGTTGGGGAAATAATTTCCTCAATCGCATGGGTCTTGAAATTCCTGGATCTTATACTGTCGCTGTTGATGGCTCAAATAATATTGATAAAACTGCAGAAGAAACTAAAATATACCCTTATGCAATAAAAAGCCATCATCTCTGTGACTCATCTCCTTCTTGCAATTATCCCTCAAAATCTTTAGTTTTTAATAATTATAGCATCTTTGTTCTCCTTAATGAACCTGAGCCACGACGGATCACTTCTTGGGGAGGAGATTTTAATGCCAGGTTTTTGTTAGGTGGCAACCTTAATCACCCAGCAGCAGGTCAAACTTACTATTGGCCTCCCGAACCCAGTGGCGGAGAACAAATTGTAAAACCTGGAAATGCTCTTTATGATTCATACGTTCCAGGTTCTCCCCCTACAATTCAAAACTTACATCCAAACAAAAGACGATACGTCAAAAAAGATGGGACTGAAAATGATCTCACAGGAGTTCTTGATGTTAGAGTCAATGGAAATGCCACCGCATGCGCTCTTTTAGACAACACTGGAGTTCATTGCTGGGGAACAAATTATAGTGGAACTGGATCAATAAATCTTAAAGGAGCAAAGCCTGTTATTACAAATTTAGGACCAGCCCTCAATCAAGTCACTAAAATTAAACCTGGAGCTCAACATTTTTGTGCGCTTACTTCAGCAAAAGAACTTTGGTGTTGGGGTGGAAATTCGTATGGACAACTTGGACTCGGAACTACAGACTCAAAAAATGAAGCTCATAATGGTTTTTCAGTCTATAATGGACAAATCATCGATTTTCTTACTGGAAAACATCACACTTGCATTCAAACCATAAGTAACGAATTTAAATGTGTTGGAAGAAATGTTGAAAAAAATATTAGAAAAGATCTTTCTGATAACGCGATTCTTGTTCCTGTTGATATTTTAGGGCTTGACCCCTAACACAAACTTTAAAAATTAAGGCAACAAGATGCCGCTTGACCAGGAGTTTCTTCCACTTCTACGTCTAAAAATGAAAATTTAACACCCTTAAATTTTTTAATTAAACTATTAGCAATTAAGCGCGATAATTCTTCGACACTCACGTTTTTAAGAGGAAGAAATAAAACTTCATTTTCTGGAAAAACATAATATCGATCCCTAAAACGAATATGAAAACATCCATCCTTTAACTCAAACTTCAATTCAATTTGATCAGCAGGCAACAAAACTCGCTCATCAAAACTTTCTAAATCAGAACGAATGATTTTTTTAAAATAAGAAAAATCTTTAAAATAACCCCATTCAGAATCACGTCCAAAGCCATCAGGA
>CAYMLA010000430.1:0-2658 GCA_964390785.1 uncultured Bdellovibrionales bacterium
GAGCTTTGCTAACATATTGAAATCAGTAAACAATAGAGTGTCTAACTTTTTGACAAATGAAGTTGTGACAGAATTTGCTTGGGTGTCATTGGAAAATTGATTCTCATTGAAACTCAATCGATCTTTGATTACACTAGACGGTGGTTGTTGCAAAAGAGTCAAATTTGAGCGAAGCCAACGAAAACGTTGGCTGTTTTGTAGTCATTGTTTTGCAATTATTTTGAAGTGAAGGGAACAGAACAAAAGGGAGATTTATGGATCGAATTGAATGGAATCAAGCTTATGAGGTTGGGATTGTAGACATTGATGTCGAGCATCGACGATTAGTGTGTAAACTCAATTTATTTTTAGATTTAGCCAGTGATTTTTCAGTTACTCCTAAAGTTGAGCTTGAGAGGCTTTTTGTTGATCTTATTGAATTTACTAAATTTCATTTTGGTCACGAGGAAGAAATCATGGCAGAGTTGGGTTGTGCTGACTTAATTGAGCATCAAGAAACCCATAATCGTTTATTGGATGAAATAATTGAGTTTCAAGAAAAACATAATCGCGGCGAATTGGTTTTTGATCAAAAGTTTATTCAATACCTAACTCAATGGATGATGGATCATCTTATGGAAGAAGTTGAACAAATTGCCGATTGTGTTAAAAACAACTGTTTTGTCAATTCTAATTCTGCTGTTTAATTTTTATGGAAGACATTTGCGTTTCTAAAGAGCTTAGTAAAAATCCTTTTTCTGTTGTTTTGATGCTTATTCTCGATATCGGAATGCTGTTTTTAGCTCTGTTTTCTATTGGATTATTGGCGATAGAGTGGTTTTGGCCAACTCTTTTTTTTACAGATCCGGAACGTCAGATTCGATTTCTTATTTATGTTGATTATGGAATTTGTTTGATTTTTTTTGTTGAATTTATTGGGCGATGGTATGTTTTTGGATGGAAGCTCAATTTTTTAAAGTACAATTGGTACGATATTTTGGGAATGATTCCTTTTTCTCATCCCGCATTAAGAAGTTTTCGTCTCCTTCGGTTGATCCGTATTTTTGTTCTTATTTCCCGTTTAAAACGAGGCATTGATCGTTTGAAAGGAGATGGTTTTTTTCTTTCGTTTCTTAGAAAATATAAAAGAGTTATTGTTGAATTGATAACAGATGCTGTGATTATTCAAGTCATTGGTGTCATAGAAACAATCTTACAAAAAGGACACTATCAAAGAGTCATAAAAAAAGCTTTGTCTAAAAATGAAGACAGTGTTAAGCAATTGATTCGTGAGAAGTTAGCCCAAAATAAAAAAGTCAGTCAGTTGCAAAAATTACCATTTGCTTCTCAAATTACAGAGAGCATTCTTAATGATAGTTATGATCTTGTTGTGGGTATTGTCGATTCAAAAGAATTTGATTTGATAATGAAAGAAATTTTACAGGATCTATTGGTTTCAATGAAGACAGAAGTGGCTATTATCGAGTCTTTAAAGCGCGCTCAATTGGAACAAAACTTAGAAAAAGGAAAAAGTTTATCATGAAAATTGTGAAACTTAATTTAAAGCTTGGATTGATTTTTTTGTGTTTTGTGTCTTGTTCTCCTTCTCAGGATTTAGAAGAAGACAATAACCTTCCAATTCTCAATAAGGCAGAGGCAAGCCAAGCTAAAGAACTATTTAGTTCAATTGCTCCATTTTTTGAGTTTGTTTACAATCAGATTCAACAAGGAGAGTCCTATCCTGTGTTGGATAAAGAGAATCCATTTCCTAAAAAAAAGGAAAGTTCTTATAAAAAAAATAAACCGTTTATTTCTCGTTCGATCAGTGTTTCAGGTGATCGAAGTGTGAAGCCTTCATTGCATAACATTATTGATGATTTTAATTGTAAATTAACTTGGGGACGAGCAGTTCAAATGCTTCATCAACAGACGCCTTCTATTGGAAATATTTATTTGTCCGTTGCAGATTGTCCTTTTGAATTGAGTTTTAAGTTAATAGAGAGTATTTCTGAAGAAAAAACCACGAACGCTTGGATTCGTTATGCTTTTGATTTTAGTTTTATCGTTCATGATCCCAGCGTATTTTCATTTTCAACAGATGTTCAATTGTTTGAAGGATCAGGAACCGTAGGCATTAGAGTTAAGCGTCCAGCAAGTAAGATTGTGACGTATAGTCCAGTCGCAAATTTTATCGGAGGCGCAAAGAAATCTTCAAAATTCGGAGATTTTTCTTTAGAATGGAATTTTTCTGGGGCTCAGGATGTTTTTCTTTCTTCTCATGAAGATGGTCTTGGAGGCCTTTTTTATCTTTATCAACTTTTAAAATCACTGAAAAATTTCGACGAAACAAACACCTCGTGGTCTGAGTCTTTTCAATTGTATTTACAAAAAAATTCAACAGTCATGTCGTTGTTCGAGCGAAAAGTAAATAAGATTCGATATAGTTTCCCGACTCAAGATATTTTTATCAATAAACATTCAGATTCTTTAGAGCGGTATCGTTCAATTCTCGGCCAATTTTATATTTCAATCCCTAACTAGTTAATAAGTTGGCTGTTTTGCAGCAGCCAATAATTACAAAAAAGTTTAATTGGGATGTATAAGCGTATTATCAATGACACCGGTATTTTCTTCGGTTTTTGAAGCAGGTCGTTTGCTGACGACTTTAACTTTAAATAC
>CAYMLA010000431.1:0-2652 GCA_964390785.1 uncultured Bdellovibrionales bacterium
GTTATCACTCAGGTGTTTGTATCTACTCATCGTAGACTCTTTTTCAAATGATTTGCTGTTTTTAACCATACTGGTAATGTTAAATAATTTTTGTTTCTGGTCGTCTATATTCGTGGATCAAGAAAAATTGCTTTCAGAAAAAAAATCTTCGTTACTCTCAAATGGCCCCCTTAAGCTTTTTTGAAGAAGAAAACACTCAAACCAACTTGCCAGTGCAAATTGACCTTTACTCTATACCGGGACAAAGTTACGAATTTTTATTTATTGCAAAAGGCGGTGGAAGTGCAAATAGTTCCTATTTGTTTCAAAAAACAAAAGCCCTCCTTAATCCTCAATCTTTTAAAACCTTTGTTATTGAAACCTTATCATCCTTAGGTACATCAGCCTGTCCTCCCTATCATCTCTCTTTAGTTGTTGGGGGAACCTCCGCTGAAGAAAATTTAAAAATAGTTAAACTCGCCTCTTGTGGCGAATTGGATCATCTCCCTTCATCGGGAACATCTTTTGGTCGTGCTTTTCGAGATCATGAGATGGAAGCCCTCGTTGAACAATGGGCAAAAGAAACTCGAATCGGTGCTCAATTTGGTGGAAAGTATTTTCTTCATAGTGCTCGTGTCATACGCCTCCCCAGACACGGAGCTTCTTGCCCCATTGGAATTGGTGTAAGTTGCTCTGCGGACAGACAAATTAAAGCTAAAATTGATCCTTCTGGAGTCTACTTAGAACAGCTTGTAAGTAATCCTGCACAATACCTTATCCCTTATTCTCAAGCTCCAAGACACTCAATCTCTATCAATCTTAAACAACCCATAAAAACTATATTAAAAGATTTATCATCCTTATCTGTTTCTGACCGTGTTTTTCTCTCTGGACCGATGATTGTGGCAAGAGATATCGCTCACGCAAAAATTAAAGAAAAACTGGATCAAACAGGCCAACTTCCTGAATATATGCTTAATCATCCAATCTACTATGCTGGCCCAGCTAAAACTCCTCCAGGATATCCTTCTGGATCTTTTGGCCCAACAACATCAAAACGAATGGACTCTTATGTTCCTGATTTTCAAAAACAGGGAGGGAGCCTTATTATGCTTGGAAAAGGCAATCGAAGTGATCAAGTCTTAGAAAGTTGTCACCATTATGGAGGTTTTTATTTAGGAAGTATCGGAGGGTCAGCCGCTCGTTTAGGAAAAGAATGCATTACAAAAATTGAAGCCATTGATTTTTTTGAACTTGGAATGGAAGCCGTTTGGAAAATTGAAGTTAAAAATTTTCCAGTTTTTGTTATTATCGACAATAAAGGAAATAATTTTTTTAATAAACTTTAACACTTAGTGACTGTTTTTCAACAGCCATTATTTTTTATAGTGCTAAACAAAATAAAATGGAGTATGCATTATGCATCAAGATGTTTTTAAACTCGCAAAACAACTTATTGAAATCGAATCCTTAACTGGAAATGAAAAAAATATTTCTGATTTTATTGGAAATTGGTTAAAAACACGAGGGTGGAAAATAAACATTCAACCTGTTGATCAAGACCGATTTAATATTTTTGCTCGCCATCCTTACACAGCCAACCCTAAGCTTCTTTTTAATAGTCATATGGACACCGTCCCCCCTTATATTGAATTTCAAGAAGATGAAGACTACATCTATGGCCGAGGGGCTTGTGACACAAAAGGTATTATCGCAGCACAACTTTGTGCCGCACAAAAATTAATGGATTCTGGTTACGAAAACATTGGACTTCTTTACGTCGTAGGAGAAGAAGTTGATCATTGTGGCATTAAAAAGGCAAATGAACTTTCTCTCAATCCATCATTCTTTATTGTCGGTGAACCCACCGAATCAAAAATGGCGTCAAGTCAAAAAGGTCTCATAAAAATTAAACTCACCAGTGAAGGCCTGTCGGCACACTCCGGTTATCCTGAATCTGGAAAATCAGCAATTAATCCCCTTTTGGAATCTCTTGTCGATCTTAAATGCACCCAATGGCCTAACCATTCTGATTATGGGAAAACAACCCTTAACATTGGCACAATTAAGGGGGGAATCGCTTCAAATGTTATTCCTGATTATGCAGAAGCAGAACTTGTTTTTCGAACAACCAATGACCATGAACCTCTTTGCCGACAAATTCAAAATGTGATTGGAGGCAGAGTTAAAGTCGATTTTTTACTTAAGTCGAATCCAATAAAATTATCGACATTAGAAGGCTTTGAAACCATTCCCGTTTCCTATTCAACAGACATTGCTTACTTTAAAACACAAGCTCAAATCTATCTTTGGGGTCCCGGCTCTATTCTTGATGCTCATACTGAAAACGAAAAAATTGAAAAAAAAGAACTCGCACGGGCTGTTCGGACGTATGTGCACATCGCCCAAACCCTCCTCTAGTAGTGGCTGCCGCTAAGGGGTCATCTTCTTCGTTGGCTTCGCTTAAATTATTTTTTTATCATCAAGGGCTCAATAATAGAATCTGCAAAAGTTTTAGGATCCATTTTTTTTATTAAATAGGAATGATCCTTGTCCGGACTGCTTTTCCAAACATTACTTCCGTTACTATTGACTTGGTTGTAACCTTGAGTGACTAATCCAAAATAATTTTCATTTGGCCTTACTGCATGCAAAACCGCAATCTGATCCCAA
>CAYMLA010000432.1:0-2651 GCA_964390785.1 uncultured Bdellovibrionales bacterium
GCACAAGGCACGATTTAAAAAGTTTATTTTAAGTTAACAAATACCACAAAATTAAGTAATTTTACATTTACAAATTGAGACGCGGCGCTTATATTTGGCTTATGTTTATTTGTTGTCCGCATTGGCTTTCAGCAAAAGTTATAAAACACAAGTAAAATTAAACACTAACGTTAGCACTTTGGCTTTAAAAATGAATTTAAGTCGGCATAAAACTTGATAGGAGAAAGGATTATGAAACACAGTTTCTTTATTTTAACGTTATCGCTTTTTTTATTGGTTGGCTGTTCAAACAGTTCCAAACATAGAGCGGACTTCGTCCGCTCTATGTTTGAAGTTAAATTTACAACGATTCGGTTGGAGTCATAGATCCTTCAGTCGCTCTGACCGATTGAGTCTCAATTTCGACTTACAGAGTGTCATTAAATTTGCAAATCGAAAATTTTAGCTAACCCCTCTTTCCAAGGCAAACAATGGACACCATCGACTTTATAAGAGTGAGTGTCTTGACTTAAATAAAATGCTTCACTGTTTTTTATAGAGTCTTTAAACGCCTTAAGTTTTCTTACTTCAATTTCGTCTATTTTTTTACTGGATTTTATTTCAATTAAAATTTTTTTTGTTTGTGGTCGACTCAAGACTAAATCGACTTCACCTCCAGTGGTCGTTTGAATAAAAGAGAGTCTGAAATCTGATCGACACAATCTATTTAATCGAAAGAACTCACAAATTACAAAATGCTCAAAGGCCATCCCGTAGGCTGCAGTTCCAGGGGCGAGACTAAATTTTAGGGTGTGTTCTAAAGCTTTTTTAACACCGGTATCAAAAAAATAAAACTTAGGCGACAGCTTCTGACTTTTTCGAACGGAGTTGTGAAATGCTGGAAGATAAAACCCTAAATAAGTATCTTCAAGAATTTGATAATAGGAGCTTACGGTTTTATCAGATACACCAACTTCTTTTGCGATGCGATGAATATTAACAATTTGCCCATTCATTTGAGCAGCAATCTCCAAATACTCACGAAACGGATCTAATTTTCGTAATAACTGTTCTAACTGAATTTCTTCTTTTACATAGTTTAAGGCATAAGATCGCAGATATTCTTGTAGTTCAAACTCATCTTTTAAATGGAAGGTTTTGGGCAATGTTCCATAATTAAGAGCTTTTTCTAAATCAAACTTCTGTTCTAATTCTATGTGAGTAAATGGAAACAAACGAAGATCAAAAGCTCTACCTGCAAGTAAATTTGCACTTTGCAATTTGAGCTTGCGTGCACTTGAACCGCTCATTAAAAAGCGCACTTGCTTTTTTTCTATTGCAATATGGATGGCATTAAGCAATTTAGGCACTTTTTGAATTTCATCAATAACAACCCACTCAGGATTTTGAGCCTCTATTTCTTGTAAAAGGCGTTCTGGATTTCTTGAAAAGCGATCTTCTTCTTTTGAATTTAATAAGTCATAATAGAGGTAATTTTGATTCAGTTCTGGCAAAATTTGCTGCTGAATGAGGGTCGACTTTCCTGTTCCGCGTGCTCCAAACACAAACAAGCTATTGTTTTTACTGTATTTAATTAATCTTTTGACCATACTCCAAAATCATAAGCGAATTTTGGAGTATAGTCAAAAGACATTTTCCCATCAAAGGTTATAGAGAATTTTTTTCGTAAAGGGATTTAATGAAACAAGAGAGGATTTAATGTTATTATTGCTGAAAACATTGGGCATATTTGTCTTTGATTTATGGAGAAACAACAAGATTAAATGGCTTTATGTTTTCTTTTGGGGCTTCTTGGGTTAATGAAAACTCGAGTGGTTTACAAGTAGCAGGAATATATAATCATGTTAAGCAAGATTTTAAAAGTGGACTTCAATTGGGGATGGTAAACAATGTTGAAGAAGATAGTGTTGGTTGGCAATTGGGTTATGTAAACATAACACAAGGGACAAGTTATGGATCACAGATAGGTGCTGTTAATTTTACGAATCAGCTTTGTCGTGGGCAATTAGGTTGGGCTAATATTTCTTTAGAACGCTCCAAAGCTGAAAAGTGTGAAGATTCTCTTTTTTCTGGTCAGTTTGGAGTTGTCAATTATTTATCAAGTAGCTCCAATAGACACACTCAAATTGGTCTGTTTAACGTTGCTTCTGAAGCTGCCAATATTCAATTTGGAGTTGTAAATATAAATACCAATCCAGAATCCATCACATATGGGATCGTTAATTTTGTTGTTGGTGGATATTTTGGTTTAGCTTTATCTGGTGACGGGTTAGGGTTTACTAATTTGACTTATCGAATGGGTAGTAAGTATACATATTCTTTATTAGAGGCTGGAACGAATCAAAGTGTTAATACTTATGCTTTTGCTTGGGGTTTTCGTCTGCGTTTTCCGCTCTTGATTTTCATACGGAGTATGGCTTTAAACGTTATAGTGATGTTGATGAATCATTTGAATATAATGATATTACTAGAGTGCTGCGTGTGTTTCCGGCTTTTTATCTGACTGAAAATGTTAAACTTTATGCTGGTGTTAGTTATAATGATATTTTTAAAGAAAGCCAACAAGGTTCATTTCGTTTTACTGACTATACCAATGGTGACGAGAACCATTGGTTTGAGGCATTTGCTGGAACCGAGTATGAATTTTAAGC
>CAYMLA010000433.1:0-2623 GCA_964390785.1 uncultured Bdellovibrionales bacterium
AGGAGACTCAATGCTTAATTTCCTAAGAACTCGAGAAACCTCTTTTGAATTGAGTTGAAATTGATCCCCAGGTTGAAAATTCTCTTTCAACACCACTTTATCAATTATAGATTTCAAATTTGAACTCATTTGTGACTGCTCACAAATGTCAAAAAGAGTCAAACGGGTCTGATCAGAAAAAAGAAATACTTTATCCTTAATTTGAATTTCAGCAAATGACACTTTAAAAAATAAAATACTAAATCCAATTAATATGTATTTCAATCTCATTACCTCAAGCTATTCATGTACTGCAACATTTGGTCTGCAGCCTGAATCACTTTTGAATTGGTTTCATACGCTCGTTGAGACGTAATCATGTTAACCATTTCATCAACAATATTCACATTACTTGATTCCAATTGCCCCTGCGCGACATGTCCTAGTCCACCAACACCTGGAGCCCCCTGTAAAGGAAGACCACTTGATTGAGTGGGAGAAAATAAATTTTTTCCAAGCGCTCTAAGTCCTGCAGGATTTACAAAATTAACCAACTCGAGTTGCCCCACTTGTTGAGGAAGAGCATTCGCTCCAGCCAACATACTCACCAAACCCGATGATGAAATTTCAACTGCTGTTGCTTCTGCAGGAATAACAATTTCTGGCTGTAAAGCGTTTCCATTTTTGTCAACAATTCGACCATTAGCATCTCTTTTAAAAGATCCATCTCGCGTATAACCAATCGATCCATCTTGCAACATAATGGGAAAAAATCCCGCCCCTTCAATTTGTAAATCCAATGGATTATTGGTGATTTTTGCAGAGCCATGAGCATGATCTCTTTGAATGGACGCAGTTTTAACTCCTAATCCAACTTGAACTCCGTTAGGAGAAATCGTGTTTGCCCCTGTCTGTGTGCCCGGCTCTTTTATGGTTTGATACATCAAATCTTCAAATTCGGCTCGTCCTCTTTTGAATCCCGTTGTCGATACGTTGGCAATATTATTTGCAATCGTATCTAAATTCGTTTGCTGAGCCTGCATGCCTGTTGCTGCAGTGCTGAGCGATTTTAACATTTCTTCTCCTTTTCAAAAATATATTTCAATTCACATTACAAAACTATAATCTTGGCACTTCATTTATTAATTTTTCCGACATTTGATCAAAAGCCTTAATGGCTTTTTGATTACTTTCAAAAGTTCGACTTGCAGAAATCATATCTGTCATTTCTTTAACCACGTTAACATTACTTGTCTCTAAAGAATTTTGATGAATTTTATACTGATCAGACGGGAACAAAACCGCATCAAAATTGGGGCGAATCGTAAATAATGAAGATCCCATTTTCTGCAATGAATCAACATCAGATGTATCCACAACAGATAACTTTGCAACATTCGCATTTCTATCAATAACATCTCCAGCATAAGAAACAGTAACACGGCCACCCTGAATTTGAATTCTTCTATTTTCAGGCTCTGCTGTTCCTTCAGCTAAAACAGGATGCCCTTGAGCGTTCACTAAAAAACCATCACTTGAAACTTTAAAGGCTCCATTTCTAGAAAGCATTACACCTTGTGGTGTTAAAACTTCAAAAAAACCTCTCCCCTCAATTGCCAAATCAAGTGGATTTCCTGTAACCTTCACTCCCCCTTGAGAATGATCAGTAAAACTACCAACATTATCAACATATCCTTTATCGCCCCCTTGTAAATCATAAAAACTTTCTATTGAAGCCGGAATTCGTGGAACACGAATAACCTCTGGAGGTTTTTCATTTGCAGTCAAATACTCTTTAAATACATTTTGATCTCTTTTAAACGCAGGGGTATTAGCATTTGCTAAATTATTTGCTATCGTATCTAATCTTTGACTTTGAGCCATCGCTCCACTCAAAGCAGAATAAATTCCTGAATTGGCCATCAAAATTCTCCTAATCAAAGATTGAGCAATGTTAATGCCAAAAACGAATTTAATTTAAAAAATCTAGACTTAAGATTAATTATTCTAAGATAATCGACTTAAAATACTACTTTTTAATAAAAAAATCTCATAAATAAAAAATACAAACTCAAATGAGCTGTCAATTATTTGACTTAAATGTCAAAATCAAGAAAAGAACAATTGGTTTTTCACTTCTATTTTCGAGTCAAAAGTCGAGGGATGCCTTCAAAACATTGATTAATAGAGCTAAGCAGAGAATACTAAGAAACATGATAATTAACTTATCCTCATTTTCAAAATCAATCCTTACATTTTTTCTTATTGTCGGATTCATTTATCCTCCATTTACTTTTGCCAGCATCAACTCAAAAAATAAACAAATCAACCCAACTCCTATATTTGATCTTCCTGTGACCTACAATTCCAAAATTAGAAAATGGGTCATTTATTTTCAAACAAATGGAAAAACTCATTTTGAAAAATGGCTATCCCGATCTGGACGTTATCTTCCACTTATTAAAGATAAATTAAAAACACATAACCTTCCTCAAGATTTAGCTTATATGGCGATGATCGAAAGTGGTCTTTCTCCATTTGCAGTCAGTTCAGCTGAAGCCGTTGGATTTTGGCAATTCATTCAACCCACGGCGAACCGTTTTGGATTAAAAACCAATTGGTGGCTTGATGAACGACGTGATTT
>CAYMLA010000434.1:0-2622 GCA_964390785.1 uncultured Bdellovibrionales bacterium
TATCCGGCCTGAATACAATAAACCTATTTGTAAAATCAATTCTTCTTTAAAAATTCTCCCTGAAACAAATATTTGAGACTCAGGATGAATTTTATTGGAAAAACTTTTTGAAAAAACATCCTTAATTTGATCTTGATACTCTTGTGGAAAAGTAGTCCAACTTTTTGATGAGTTTAATCTTGGCTCCATAAGCTAAAACTTCTTTACTATACTTTTAAAATATTCACCACGCTCAACATAATTATCAAACATATCAAAGCTCGAACACCCTGGAGATAATAATACAATATCTCCTATTCGAGATTTTTGAAATGCAACATGAACCGCTTCTTCAAATGTCCCTATTAAAAAAGTTTCACACTCATCTCCAATGTCTCGATTAATTTTTTCTTTTGATTCTCCAACTAAAATCAATGTCTTAACTTTTTGCCTAACAGCCTTTGCTAATGGTTCATAATTTAAGTTTGTATCTTTTCCTCCAGCAATAAGAATAACATTTTCATCAAAAGCATCTAAAGCCCTTAAAACAGCATGAACATTCGTTGCTTTAGAATCATTGTAAAAATCAACCCCCCCCACACGTCGTACATATTCAAGGCGATGAGCAATCCCTCTAAATGATTCAATCACTCGTTGAACAACTTCATGATTTGCACCATATTCTCTTGCAACAAGAAGAGCGGCCATCATATTTTCAATGGAATGTCGACCCTTTGCTTTCATTTTAGCAATGTTAAAATAATCAATTTCAGGCCCTGTTCTCACTCTAATCTCGTCACCAATACAAACCGCTCCTCCAATATTCATAATTTGTGGCTCAAGAGAGGGCTTACGAGAGAAATAAAAAATTCGTCCTCTTTGAACAGCGGGATCACGAGCTAATTCTACAACGGCACCATCATCAGCATTTAAAATGGATGTTGTGGCTTGATTTGTATTATGAAAAACACGCCTCTTAGCATTAACATAATCTTCCATTAATCGATATCGATCCAAATGGTTCTCAGCTAAATTTGTAAACACAATATTAGACGGTGTAAATTCTTCAACATGTTCAAGCATAAAACTAGAAACCTCAACAATTAATACCTTGGCGCATTCATTATATCTTAAGTAATCGGTCAACGGCTTTCCATAATTTCCACCCAGCCAAACCTTTACACCTGATTCTCGCAACATAATTTCAGCAACCTGACACGTCGTCGATTTTCCATTGGTCCCCGTTACAGCAACAATAGGTTCTTTTATAAAATGAGACGCAAATTCCATCTCACCAGTCACATGAACACCGTTATTTTTGGCGTATTCAAAAATTTTAAGATTTGGAGACACACCAGGACTTAAAATAACTAAATCCTGTTGAAGAATTGTTTTAGGCTTATGTCCACCTAATTCATAATTAATGTTTAAATCCTCTAACTGTTCTAGTGCATTAGACAACTCCGGCTTAGACTTATGATCGCTGATTGTAACATCTGCTTTATGGGCTGACAAAAAATGTGCTAAAGAAACACCTGTTTTTCCCAAACCAACAACCAAAATCTTTTTACCTTCTAAATCTTCAAATTTTGTATACATAACTTAACTCCACCTCAAATTTGACCGCTTCACAACAGTCACTATTTTTATAAAATTATCTAATTTTTAAAGTACTCAACGAAAGAACAGCAAGCAATATAGATATAATCCAAAATCGAACAATTATTTTTGTTTCATCAATCCCCTTCAACTCAAAATGATGATGAATAGGCGCCATACGAAAAATTCGTTTTCCAGTCAATTTAAATGAAAGAACTTGAGTAATAACAGACAATGTTTCAACAACAAATACTCCCCCGAGCAAAAGCAACAAAAGTTCATGACGAGTGATCACTGCCACAATCCCAATAAATCCTCCAATACTTAAACTTCCAACATCGCCCATAAACACTTGTGCCGGATAGGTGTTAAACCAGAGAAAACCCAATCCCGCAGCAACTAATGACATAGCAAGCGGAGCAAGCTCCCCTGCGCCAGGAACAAAAGGAATTTGTAGATATTCAGCCAAAGTATAGTGACCTGCCAAATAGGAAAATAACGCCAGTGTACTCGCGCAAATGATTGCAGGAACAATCGCCAAACCATCTAGTCCATCTGTTAGGTTAACAGCGTTCGCGCAACCCACAATTACCATTGAACCAAAAAAAACATAAAACCAACCCAAATCAAACGCCACATTTTTTAAAAAAGGAATATGCAATACTGTTGATAGATTAAAAAAATAAATTAAAACAAAAATAACAAGAGATGAAATAAAAAATTCTCCAATTAATCGGAGCTTTCCCGGCAAACCCTTGCTATTTTTTTTTAAAATTTTCATGGAATCATCAATATAACCAATCGCTCCAAAGCTTAAACAAATAACTAACACAGACCAAACAAGAGGATTGGCCAAATCCATCCACAAAAGAGTAGGAATCAAAAGACTTAAAATAATGAGACCCCCACCCATTGTTGGTGTGCCTTGCTTTTTTTTATGACTAGCAGGACCATCTTCTCTAATGGATTGACCGACTTGTCGAGAAACTAAATGCCGAATAAAATAGGGAGCCCACAATAAACAAAGAGCAAAACTTGTAAAAA
>CAYMLA010000435.1:0-2612 GCA_964390785.1 uncultured Bdellovibrionales bacterium
CGAATAATGGAGACCAGCAAAATGAGCAATTTTTGCAATATTGTTTAAATCATTTTCCTTTACATCACTATTTTTTTTATCTTCATTTGGAATTTTTTGAGAAATTCCCTGATGAGGGCGATAATTGTTATAATAATCTTTGTATTTATCCATTGTGGTTTGAAGTTGGCTGGTTGTGAAAAATAAAAAATGATCTGTACACTCTCTTCTTATACTGCCAATAAGTCTTTCAACGTGTGAATTACACTTAGGAGCTTTAGGGGGAATTTTAATATCCTTGATACCACTGCTTTTAATCATTCTCTTAAAATCACTGCCGATAAATAATGGATCTCGATCATGAATAATTCCATAGGGAGGTTCATCAAATTCATGAGACAATAAGATTATTCTAGCAATAGCCTCTGAACTTCGATTAGCTTCAAATACTCTGATCTCTTTAATTAGTCGTGTAATGCACAAAAACTCATGCCACAAGCGAATACGAATAATGGTAACCACCAAAATGAGCAATTTTTGCAATATTGTTTAAATCATTTTCCATTGGATCACTATTTTTTTTATCTTTATTTGGAATTTTTTGAGAAATTCCATTTTCGCAACCTATTGAATTTATAAATGGATGAGTTTTTGCACATCACAGGATTTATTAAGAGATGAGTTTATATGAAGCACAGGAGTTCGTAAAAGCAGAGCCTTTAAAGAAATAGCGGTTATGCTTCAATTTTCTTTTTTAGTTTTTCAATTTCTTTTTCTAGACGATCAAGACGATTTTCCTTAATTGTCTTTTTTAACATAGCCTCTTTTAAAATCTTATTTAAAAGCGTTTGGTAGGGCGTGCCAGTTTCTTCTGATAAGTCCTTAACTTGTGCTAATATGTCAGCATCAAAATTAATAGTAATTTTAACTTTTTTAGCCTTGGCCATTGCTGCACGGGTTTTTTTAGTACCAGATTTATCAATTTTGACATCAGTCACTTTTGGTTGCTTCATAATACAATCTCCTAAATTTTCGCCATTCTGCTGATCCTATTAGTCTAGTAACACCTCTCCTCTTTGTGAAATATGTAGTAAGAACACGACCTGATTTAGAGGCTCCAACCCAGTAATATCTTTTTTCGGATTTTGTTGAATGAACTTTGTCAATTAGCTGAATACCTTTAGGATCAAAGAAGGTATCTACAGCTTCAGTGAAAGTAACTTTATGCTTTTTAATATTTTCAGTTTCTTTGTTATCATCCCACTCAAAATCCATTCCCAAACATAACACTGCACCCTACAATACTCAATATAAATATGTATAAATAAGTATAAATATGTATTTTTGTTCTGCTTAGGCATCTGAATTCTTATTCCCGACTGTGAAATCATATATTTGAAGAGCCGTATGACTTAGTAGGTCTCGTACGGTTCTATGGGGGCTTCAGTCTGGTAGCAGGCCGGAGCTACCTGATACACCTTTTTTTCATTTAAAAACTTGAATGCAATAACTTAAGAAGTGTAAATTGAATTTTTCTTCTGCTTGTAACCATAAAGATTCAATTCGACCACTCAAATAATTATCACAAAAAGCTTCCCATCCATCTTTACTAGAATTTTTATGTTTTGAGAATAGACTCCTAATTTTTTTGATTTCAGAATCCGATAATCTAAATATTCTTTCCTCATCAATGGCTTTTCTGTATCTTGTTTTTACCGATTTCAATTTGTAATTTATCTCGTCTGAGAGGGAAGATCCCAAATCTTCAAGAAGATCAATTAGACTTTCAGCTATTAAAACCCTTCTGTGTAACTCTATAAATTCGGATCTTATGTTCACATTGGCGTAAATTGGAATGTTGTAGTCACTAAATTTACCAAATAGAAAGGCTACTTTTTCATTGAAAATATCCAGATCATAAGTAGCTGAAAACAAAACGCTGGTGTCTACGAAAACACCATTTAGAACTTCAGGTTGAGCTTCTACAAGCTCATCTATTTTATCAAACCCCCAAGTAATCAATTCTTAAATCTCCGTTTCAAGGTCTTTATGAGGCTTTGCTGCTATTTTTTTCTTCTCAGGTTTTTGATTTAAAATATCAAAAAGCTCTTTTGAGATAGGAGTTTTCCTCATCTTCCTTCTCAATTCTGTTAATTCTGCTACCGCATTTTTTTGAGGGCCTTTTTGCTTGTTTTCCATCTTCTATGTCCTCCTACGATATACACTATACCATAACTCAAATGGTTGGCAACATCTCCAAATCATTGAGCTTTTTTTCTTATTCCATCTTTTGCAGCAACAACATTGCTTTCGGTTTGTTTTGCCAAAAGCCTTCTAATATGTCCTCGGTCACATTTACTTGAACCCTGTTCTACACAAAAACTCATGCCACAAGCGAATACGAATAATGGAGACCACCAAAATGAGCAATTTTTGCAATATTGTTTAAATCATTTTCCTTTAGATCACTATTTTTTTTATCTTCATTTGGAATTTTTTGAGAAATTCCATTTTCGCAACCTATTGAATTTATCAATGGATGATTTTTTGTGCATAACAGGTCAAATTAGAATTAGAACTATCCTCGAAATCACACTCAATGTACCCCATCGTTGACTCTACTGGTTTTATCA
>CAYMLA010000436.1:0-2590 GCA_964390785.1 uncultured Bdellovibrionales bacterium
TTTAAAATTTGCGGACAATTTTAAACTATGATAGCAAGAATTGTTAATCCATTAAAAACAAATAGTTTTTTTTTATTTGGTGCCAGAGGCACTGGAAAAACCACTTTTGTTAAAGATTATTTGAAAGACGACGCTATTGTTTTTGACCTTTTGGATGATCAAGTTTTTGATCAATTTCTTAGAGATACTAGCTATATAGAAGAATTGTGCCAGCAGAGAAAGTTTTCTTGGATTGTTATAGATGAAGTTCAACGATTACCAAAACTCTTAAACCTTGTTCATCGAATGATAGAAGAATATTCGCAAAAATTTGCTTTAACAGGGAGTTCAAGCCGAAAGCTTAAACGAGGAGGAGGAAATTTATTAGCTGGTCGTGCTTTTTTTAATGTTCTTTATCCTTTTAACTTTTTGGAAATTGAGAATAGTTTTGAACTCAATGAAATTCTTCATTGGGGTTCTCTTCCTCTAGCAAAAAATCTACTCTTATCTGAGGAAAAAAAAGCTTATTTAAGGTCTTATGTTTTAACCTATATAAAAGAAGAAGTACAAGTTGAGCAATTAGTAAGAAATTTAGAGCCATTTAGAGACTTTTTAACGATTTCTGCGCAGTCAGCAAGTAAAATTATAAACTACTCAAATATCGCTAGAGATGTTGGAGTTGAATCTCCAACTGTAAAGAAGTATTTTCAGATTTTAGAAGACACATATCTTGGTTTTATGCTCCCCCATTTTCATCGTTCGGTGAGAAAGTCACAAACCAATTCACCAAAGTTTTATTATTTTGATAATGGAGTAAAGAAAGCTTTAGAAGGCTCACTTGATTCTCCTCCAGTGACAGGAACCTATCAATTTGGTGACCTCTTTGAATCATTTATTGTTCAGCAAATTTTTGCTCTTAATCAGTATTTTATGAAGGACTTTAGATTGTCATTCTATCGTACAAAACATAATAAAGAAATTGATTTAATTTTATCAAAAGGAAAAAATGATTTTTTAATTGAAATTAAAAGTACTGATACTATTGACCCTATTGAAATTAAAGCTTTAGCACGTACTGCTGAAGACTTTGGATCTAACGTAAAAACATTTTATCTTTCACAATCTAAGCAAGAGCGTTTAATAGAAAAAGTGGAGTGTTTGCCATGGCAAATTTTTTTACATAATTTCAAAAAACTTTAAATGAGCTTAAGAGTGGTTGTTGCTAATGTTTTTTTTATTTTACGTTAGAGAAAGTGGCTGTTGACAAGTGAGACTAATCCAGTGAAATTTCTGAATGATCAAAGGGTTTTAGGATGTTTTGGTAAATGAAAACATTAACAAAATGATTGGGTTCAAATTCAACAAGAACATTTTCATTTCCTGTTTGATTTAATTTTTTATCTTTTTCTTGATTCCAAGTCAATAAACCAAATTCATTGAGTTCCTTTAAAGAATCTTCATAAAGAGAAATTTTTTGAATTTGCAGTGCTGAAAGATCAAAAGACTGATTGGAGTTGTTTTTTTTTTCGTTGGTAATTTCTGTTGTATTTATATTTAACTCACTAATGATTTTTCGCATTATTGCAAGAGCTGAATGGCTGAGTAAAAGAAAACGTTCCATTTCTATTTCAATACTTAAAAACTCAGTTAATTTTTTAAGATTGTTGTTGTGAAGATTGAGTTGGTTGCTTTTAATTTGAACAAATCCATGGAGTTCAAGTGTTTTCCAAAATAAGTGTAATCCTAAGTAGCGATTGCCTAAAACATCAGACATATCTTGAAGAATTTTATCTTTTGTTATGGATTTACTTTGAATTACAATTTTTTCAGCAATGACTGTAAGAGTTTTAATAAATCTTAACATTTCTAAGTAAATTGTTTTTTTTGAATGATCGATTTTCAATCTCTTTTTTTGAAATTCGGTTAGGCTTTTTAAGACAGTCAACTGTTGATCGGCCTCTCTAAAACGTGAAGTGAGTGTTTTAATAACAGGTAATACCCATGGGGGAAGGCTCATTTTGCTTTCTTCCATGGTTCCACTATCGATTGTTAAAAGATCCACTTCAGTGAAAGCTTCAACTGAGGCTGAACGAGGAGCAGCATCAATAAAACTAAGTTCTCCAAAAATTTCACCTTTTCCTAAGATGGCAAGAGTTACTTTTTGTCCAAGATAAGTTTTGTAAACACGAACTTTACCAGATTGAATAATAAAAAGTTTTCTTGAGAGTTCATTTTCCTGAATAATTGTTTCTCCAGGATTTTTTTTTATTAAAACTTCTTGGTATTTCATAATGTAGACTCCACTATGTTTTGTTTGCAGCATATAGTTTTCAATTATTAGCGTATTTTGAACTTTTTGAAATCAGAATTCTAAATTAACTTAAAATACTAAAATGATAAAGCTAATTTTACTATTTTGCAGCAGCCGATATGTATAAGTTTTAGTCAAAGCGTAAATTTTAGTATAAAATATTCATTTTCTTAGAAGACACATTGATCAGTTTTAAGTATTTGTTATAAAGTCTTTGATATGAAAAGTTTAATTTTTTCTTTGGTTTATTTTTTGATCATTTTGGGTTGTAATAATGATTATCGATCTTCAGGTTGGAAG
>CAYMLA010000437.1:0-2566 GCA_964390785.1 uncultured Bdellovibrionales bacterium
GGGTGTCATGCTACAGACTAGTGGCTGTTTTGCAGCAGCCACTATTTTGTGGTTTAGAAAGGATCAAGCTAATGATAGCTCGTCGCACTGAAAATTTTGATAATCTTTTGGATTTTAATATTCAGATTCTTAAAAAATTGGTGATTACCAGTTTAATGTTTCTCGTTTTGATGAGTCTTTTTAGGTTTTATTTTTTTTTCCTTTATGGAGGGTTTGAGCAAATTGTCGGTTTTGAAAAAAAAGTGATAGAGGCTTTTTGGTTGGGCGTTCGTTATGATTTTGTGGTTTTGAGTTATATTCATATTTTGTTTGTTTTTGTCTCCTTACTTTTCCTTATTTTGTTTCAATTTAAAAGATATGTCGAAAAAATTAAGACTTATTTTTTATGGCATTATTTTATTCTATTTTTATTAGTGAGTTTTATTCAAATTGTAGATATTGGTTTCTATGGATATTTTCATGATCATCTTAACATCCTTATTTTTGGCTTTTTTGATGATGACACCAGAGCATTAGTTACAACAATTTGGAAAAACTATCCAGTTTTTTGGATTTTGTTTTTAATTTTTTGTTTTTCTTTGATTTTATATTTTTTCTTAAAAAAAACGAGCTACTCTTTAAGTCATCAGGAGCAGTTGCATGTTTTACCCGTGAAAGGAATAATAATTTTTAATAAAATGAGTTTGATCATTTTATTTCTTGTCTTTATTTTTTTGGGTGCAAGAGGAAGTTTGTCTTCTTTTCCTTTAGGTTTAATGGATGCAGTTATTTCTTCTAATGAATTTGTTAATCAAGTGAGTTTAAATGGATCTATTACCTTACAGAGAGCAATTAAACAAAAAATTCGTCAAATTCAGAATAAAGTAAGTAACATTGAATATTTTGGGTATAAAGGACGTGAAAATGAAGCTATTTTAGATTTTTTAGGTATAAAAAAAGAAAATGTTAAATTGCGGTCAATAATTAAAAACTTAGAGAAAAAAACAGTTGTTAATGACCGATTAAAAGAGCGTCCTCCTCATGTTTTAGTCATTGTGATGGAAGGTTTTGGAAGTTATTGGCTTAAGTATCATAGTGAGAAATTTAACTTAATGGGAGAATTAGAATCTCATTTTAATGAAGACTTTTATTTTCCTCATTTTATTTCAGCAACCTCAGGAAGCACATTAGGAAGCGTTACTTCAATTGTGACAAATTTACCTCATCATCCTTTTGGACCTTATTTGTCAGAAAGCGAATTTTTAAACATTCCCATTCGAACAAGTGCTGCCATTCCATATAAAAAAAATAAATATCACACTCGTTATATTTATGGGGGAAGTACTGGTTGGAGAAATATGAATCGTTTTTTTCCTGTTCAAGGGTTTGATTCTGTTGAGGGGATAGCTGAAATTCAGGATAAATTTTCTCTTGATTCTAAGACACAAACAGATGCTTGGGGAGTTTTTGATGAGCATTTATTTGATTATATTTTTGACGTTTTACAAAATTCCAACAAACCTCAATTTATTCTTGGTCTTTCTACAACCAATCATCCACCTTATACATTGCCCAAAAGTTATTCTTCATTGCCTTTGGAATTTCCTTCTGAATTATCTAAGCGTTTAGTGGGTAATAAAACTCTTGCTTATGAACGAATGGCAACTTATCAATATGCAAATTGCGTTTTGGGAAAATTTTTAACTCGACTTAAACAGTCTGATCTTGCAGGTAATACAATTGTTGCGATTACTGGTGATCATAGTTTTAATATTATCAATTTTAATCAGGAAGAAAGTTTTCAACGTTTTAGAGTTCCATTTTATATTTATCTTCCAGAGGATTTAAGACCAAAAAATTATGATAATCAAGTGTTTGGTTCTCATAAAGATATCATGACAACACTTTATCATTTTTCTTTATCAGATACAGTTTTTTATTCTATGGGAGAGAATTTATTTGATTCTTTAGATCAGCATTATTCTTTAAATCAATCAAGGTATATTTTTTCAAAAGAAGGAGCTGTTTTTTTTCAAGATAGAAAACAGTTGATTTATTTTGATTGGAATGACTATTCTGGAGGTCTTCTTAAAGCTTCTGAATTTCCAAATGAGCATCATAAATTCTTGCAATTAAAATATCGTTCTGGAGTGAGCACTTTAGATCTTCTTTTAGAAGGAGAAAAAAAACACTCAAAACGGTTTAAATAGTAATTTCAATTTATTCTATTCAAAGTTCACGTTATGTTTCCAATAAGTCATTTGCATGAATGCAAGATGTAAAGACCTTTCTCTTGTTCACTAAAGCCTAGAATATTATGCGCCAAGTTTAAAAAGAAACGATGTTTGTCGTCTTGTTATTGTAAACTTAAGTTAATTAGGTTTGTCAGAAAAATTGAATGCCGACAAATAAGGTAAGTTAAAATGTTAAAGTTATTTTTTGATAGACCCTTACATTGATTGTTTGCAACTTAAGGAGAAGTTATGAAAATGAAAGCATGGATGCTTGTTCTTGTCTTAATTGGAATGACCTTTATGGGTCATGCTTCAATAGAAACCAGAACTTATCAATTAAAAACAGAATTATT
>CAYMLA010000438.1:0-2565 GCA_964390785.1 uncultured Bdellovibrionales bacterium
CAGTGAGATTTGAGCGAAGCCAACGAAAAAGTTGGCTGTTTTGCAACAGCCACTAGTGCTTGTTGCAAACTAGAAATGTAGCTTTGTTTTAAAACTGCGCTCCGTGAGCGATGGGCAAACGTCTTCCACGACCAAAAGCATGTTGAGAAATTTTTAAAATAGGAGGAGCTTGCCATCGTTTAAACTCTGTCTTCATAAGCTGATTAAGAACAAATTGATCAACGGCTCCTCTTGGTTTTTTGTACTCTTCAACCAAACGATAAACAGAGCGATCAAGCTCTTTATAACTGGGCAAACTATCTTCATCTTTTTGATCAGGTCTTAATTCTGCACTTGGTGGGCGATCAATGATCCATTGAGGAATAATTTCATGTTGTTTATTATAATATCGAGCCAACGCATACACTTGTCCCTTTAGCAAATCGGCAATGGGAGCAAGCCCCCCACACATATCTCCATATAAAGTTGCGTATCCTGTAGCATATTCACTTTTATTTCCTGTTGTTAACAATAAACTTTGCACTTTGTTTGAAAACGCCATTAAATACAAACCACGCAAACGAGCTTGAATGTTTTCATGAACCAAGCTCATTTCTGACAAATCCAAAATTTTAGACAAGGTCGACACAATGGCTTGATAATCAGAAGTGATCTCAACTTCTTTCCAATTGATATTTAAATTTTTTGCCAACTCATTAGATAAAGTTAAACTACGAGGATCATTATAAGGGCCTGGCATCCCAATCCCTGTAACCCTCGCTGGGCCAAGAGCATCAACAGCCAAGCAGGCAACAACTGCCGAGTCAATTCCGCCACTTAAACCAAAATGCACATGATTAAATCCCGTTTTTCTTACAAAATCACGAATCCCCAAAACCAAGCTTGCTCTGATTTGTTCGATTTCTTCTCGATTTTTATCATGTTGTTCGCCTTCCATAAGGTTTAAATCAACAATATTTATATCCTCTTCAAAAAACAAACTTTGAGCGATCTGATTCCCCATGCTATTACAAGCAAAGCTTCCCCCATCGAAAATCAACTCATCTTGACCTCCAACCATATTAACATACACAACGGGTGCATTAAAATAATCTGCTGTTTTTTGAACGACATCTAATCGTTGCTCAAATTTATCAACAACAAAAGGAGAGGCACTTAAATTAATAACCAGATCCACTTTTCCCGGCTTAATTGCCTTGAGTGGATTATTATAAAATGAACTTTTATGTTTATTGGTTGACCATCCCCATATATCTTCACAAATAGTAACCAAAATTTTTTTATCTTTCATTTTAAAAATATTATCAACCAGCCTTCCAGATTCAAAATGTCTGGTCTCATCAAAAACATCGTAACTTGGTAAAAGTTCTTTATGAAACTGATTAAGAATTTCACCTTTTTTCATCAAAACAGCCGAATTATAAAACGGCTTTCCTTGTGAATTTTTATTCTCAGTAACAGCACCCACAAGAACCATAATCTCATCCGGTATCTGAAAACTCAACTCTTCAAGGGAAACCATCTGTGCTTCAACCACGCTCTGACGCTCCAAAAGATCCACCGGATGATAACCAAATAAAGCCATCTCAGGAAAAACAACAAGATCACAGCGCAGATCCTTTGCTTTATGACAAAATTCAATTATTTGATTTTTGTTATATTCAAAGCGTCCTAAAATTGAGTTCATTTGCAACATTGCTATTCGCATAACATGGACTCCCTGTAAAATTTTCATGCTTTTTATAAAAAACAAAACGTTGTTACATTCTTCATCTTCAAACAAACCAAAATAAAGAACATCAATTTCCCTCTATATATCCTTGTCCTCAGACTAATTCTAGTTATTTCTAGAAGAAAAAAAGTATTTTTTACATGCTACATTAAGTGGTGTGTCAATCGTGATTATAGGTTGACGAATTTAAATTAAAATTATCTAAGTCTAATTAGATTTTATTGATTTATTGTTTTGTTAAAAAAGGATCGTTCCAATGCCGATTAAACCGGGGGGGGGGTAATGGAACAACTACAACGAATTTGTTCGAAATCACAAGTTTTTACATGGGAAGAGGCTTCGCATCTTTTGCCTTTAGTAAAAAAAATCACTCAAAAAAATCATTTTTTTGTAAACTCATTAATTGCCCAATACGAATCTCTTAAAGGAACTGGACAATCAACCGACCACATTGAACTTAAAATCAATATTGCAATTAAAAATTGGCAAACAAAAATTGAAAAACTTGGAGCAAATGCTCGAGGCCTTTGGATTGTCGATTTTTTTGCTGGAAATGGTTATTATTGTTGGAAGTTTCCAGAAGAACAAATTAAATATTGGCACAAGCACTCCAATGAGCATTGTTCTCGCTCTCGAGTTTTAGCTGAAGACTCTTGTCAATCTGAAATGACTTATTAGTGGCTGCTGCAAAATAGCCAACTAACTTGTGTTTTTAATGTTGTTTTATTTTTCCCAACTTTTACTTATTTGAATTGCTTGTCCAATAAAGAATAACAAAATCGCAATAAGAATTGCTGCAATTATGATATAACGAATAAAGTCACCAAACTCCC